>JACDAV010000362.1 GCA_013695255.1 Chloroflexota bacterium | reverse complement strand
CCGCCGCCGACAGAACGGACGCCGGACGAGGACCGCGCCAACGGCGCCGCCGGGCCAGCCGCCGAACGTGGCTCGCTGCCCCTCGCGGTGGTGGCCGTCGCGCCGGGTGACGGCCTGGCCGCGATCTTCCGGGAGTTCGGCGTCGCCGCCGTCGTGCGCGGTGGTCAGTCGGCCAATCCGAGCACCGGGGAGCTGATGGCGGCGCTGGACGAGGTCGACGCGCGCGAGATCCTGCTGCTCCCGAACAACCCGAACGTCGTCATGGCCGCCCGCCAGGTCGCCGCGATGGCGGACCGGCCGGTGGTGGTCGTCCCGACGCGCAATGCCGCCGAGGGGTTCGCCGCGCTGCTCGCCCTCGACTTGACGTGCGACGCGGCCGGCAACGTGGCCGGGATGACCCGGGCCGGCCGAGCGGTCCAGACGCTCGCCGTCACCGAGGCCGTCCGGGACGCGACGATCGGCGGCCGGAAGGTCAGGCATGGCCAGACGATCGCCCTGGACCCGGACGACGGGCTCGTGGCCGTCGACAGCGACCCGAGCCGCGCCGTGCTGGCCGGGGTCGGAGCGCTCGAGCCAGGCTTCGAGCTGCTGACCGTCTACTACGGGGACGGCGCCGACCTTGCCGAGGCGGAGGCCCTGGCCCGGCGGCTCGGTGAGGCGCACGACGGGGTCGAGGTCGAGGTCGTGCACGGCGGTCAGCCGCACTACCGGTACCTGATCGCGGCCGAGTAGCGGATGGCCCGCGCCGCCATCCCCGCCACGGCGCCGGCCGACCCGGTGGAGCTGCTCGACACAGAGCTGGGGAAGTCCGGCCTCACCGCCGCACCGGTCCTCAAGCGCGCCGGCCGGCGGCTCGGCTGGTCCACCGTGCGCGACCTGCTCTTCCATTTGCCGCGCCGGTACGACGACCTGCGCGAGATGCGACAGCTCGGCGACCTCGTCTGGGCGGAGGAGGGCAGCGTCGTCTCGGCCAGGGTCCGCGTCGTCGACGTCCGCGTCGAGCCGGGCTTCCGGCGACGGACGCAGCGGACGATCGCCCGGATCGAGGACGACACGGGCACGATCGAGGCGACCTGGTTCGGCCGGCGCTACATCGAGAAGCGGCTGACGGCCGGCGATCTCGTGATCGTCAGCGGGAAGCTCAAGCGCTTCGGGCGGAAGCTGACGCTCGACAACCCGGAGTTCCAGCACGACACGGACGAGGCGGACCTGCTCCACGTAGGCCGGATCGTGCCGGTCTACCGGCTGACTGCCGGCTTGACCGCCTCGCGCCTCCGGCTCGCCATGCGCGAGGCGCTCGACCGGGCCGGCCAGGGATACCCCGAGTACCTCCCGCCGGGTCCGGCCGGCCGTGGCGGTCTGCCCGGCATCACCACCGCGCTCGAGCACGCCCATTACCCATCGTCCTTCGAGGGCCGCGACGCGGCGCTCGAGCGGCTCGCGTTCGACGAGCTGCTGGCGCTGCAGCTCGGGATGGTGGCTCGGCGCCGGCAGCGCGGCCGGGACCGGGCGCGACCGATCGCGGTCGACGAGGACACGGACGCAACACTGCGGGAGGGCCTGCGCGAGGCGCTCGAGGGCCGCGTGGGGCGGCCGGTCACCCTGACGCCTGACCAGGCGACCGCGATCGCCGACATCCGGGCGGATCTCGACCGGGATAGGCCGATGCTCCGGCTGCTCCAGGGCGACGTGGGCTCCGGCAAGACCGCGGTCGCCGCCTGGGCGCTGGCCGCGGCCGCACGGGCCGGGCTGCAGGGCGCGCTTCTCGCTCCCACGGACCTCCTCGCCCGGCAGCATCGCGACACGTTGCGGGCGCTGCTCGAACCGCTCGGCATCCCCGTCGAGCTGCTGGCCGGGTCGCTGGGCGCTGGGGACCGTCGGCGGGTCCTCGATCTTGTCGGGTCGGGGATGGCGCCGGTCGTGGTCGGGACGCACGCGCTGATCCAGGAGTCGGTCGCCTTCGCCGCGCTCGGCCTGGCCGTGGTCGACGAGCAGCACCGGTTCGGCGTCGAGCAGCGCGGCCAGCTCGAGGCAAAGGCCGGCGGGCATTCGCCACATGTGCTGCTGATGACGGCGACGCCGATCCCGAGGACGCTCGGCCAGGTGCTCTACGCGGATCTCGACCTGTCGACGCTCCGGACGCCGCCGGCAGGGCGGCTGGAGATTCGGACCGCGATCCGCCACCCGGACGATCTGGACCGGCTGTGGGCGTTCGTGCGCTCCGAGGCGGCCGAGGGCCGCGCCACGTTCGTCGTCGTGCCGGCGATCGAGGAGTCCGACGACGCGGACGTCGTGGCCGCCGAGAGCGAGGCCCGGCGGCTGGCGGAGCTGCTCGCGCCGCTCAGGGTCGGGCTCGTCCACGGGCGGCTCAAGGCGGTCGAGCGGGACGCGGAGCTCGGGCGGCTGCGCGACGGCGAGCTCGACCTCCTCGTCGGCACGACGGTCCTGGAGGTCGGGGTCGACGTTTCCCGGGCCAGCGTGATGGTGATCATGTCCGCCGACCAGTTCGGCCTCGCCCAACTCCACCAGCTCCGGGGCCGGGTGGGCCGCGGCGACGAGCAGGCGTACTGCGCGCTCGTCTCGACGGCCGCAGCCAGCAGCCTCCAATGGGAGGCGCTCGTCGAAGGCCGGTCGGCGCCCCAGGCGACCGAGCAGGCGCGCCTGATCGCCGTCGCCCGCACGACCGACGGCTTCGAGCTCGCCGAGCGGGACTGGGAGCTCCGTCGCGAGGGCGACGTCCTGGGTCTGGTCCAGAGCGGGCTGCCGCGGCTGCGTGTGGCGTCGCTCCAGGAGCCGCGTCATCGCGAGCTGGCGCAGGAGGCCCGCCGGCGGGCCGAGACGCTCCTCGACGACCGGGGGGCCATCCGGCCCGGGCACGAGGCGCTGGCGCGCGAGCTGACCTCCGGCTGGCTCGAGCGGGTCCACGCGGGCGAAGCGGCCAGCGCGACATGACGGCGCGGCGCGAGGTGCCGGCCGCGCGCAAGGGCCCCGGCGAGGCGGGCCGGGTCATCGCGGGGTCCGCACGCGGGATCCGTCTCCTCGCGCCGGGGCCCGGCACCCGGCCCTTCGCGGACCGCGTGAAGCAGACGCTGTTCGCGGTGCTCGAGCCGGAGCTCCCGGGCGCGCGAGTGCTCGACCTCTTCGCCGGCAGTGGCGCCGCCGGGATCGAGGCGCTCTCGCGCGGCGCCGCAGCGGCGACCTTCGTCGAGCGCGATGCGACCGCGGTCCGGACCGTCAGCGAGAACCTGCGGCGCGCGGGGCTCAGCGACCGGGCGCTGGTCGTGCGCGCGGACGTCGAGCGCTGGCTCCCGGCGGCACAGGACGACGCGGCCTGGGACCTGGTCGTCGTCGACCCGCCGTACGCCGAGACGGCGGTCCTCGGTCGGGTCCTCGAGCTGCTCGGTCGGCCCGGGGCCGTGAAGCCGGGCGGCCGGGTCGTCGTCAAGCACTTCTGGCGGGACGTCCCGCCCGCCAGGGTCGGACTGCTAGCATCGGAGCGGGAGCGGCGGTTCGGCGAATCGGCGCTGACGTTCTACCGGAGCGGCGAGGAGGAGCGGTGAGCGTCGCGGTCTACCCCGGCTCGTTCGATCCGGTCACCAACGGCCACCTGGACGTCATCCGGCGGGCGGGGAGCGTGTTCGAGCGGCTCGTCGTGGCGGTGCTCGAGAACCCGCGCAAGGAACCCCTGCTCTCGGCGTCCGATCGCGTGGCGACGATCGAGGAGGCCCTTGCCGAGGCGGGGCTGGGGGGCACGGTAAGCGTGGCGACGTTCACCGGCCTGACCGTCACATTCTGCCGGTCGCAGGACGCCCGGTTCATCGTCCGGGGCCTGCGCGCGATCAGCGACTTCGAGTCGGAGATGCAGCTCGCCCACAACAACCGGAAGCTGGCGCCGGAGGTGGACACCGTCTTCTTCATGACCTCGCTGGACTACGGCTACGTCAGCTCGAGCCTGGTCAAGGAGATCGCCCGCTACGGCGGCGACGTGTCGCAGATGATTCCCGGGCCGGCCGTGCGCCGGCTGGGTCGGGCGCTCGGTTCGCCCGTGCCATAATCGGACCACGACCGGCCGCGACCCGCCTGGAGGACCCTCCGATCGACATCATCTTCCTCGTCGAGCGCCTGGAGTCCCTCATCGCCAACGGCAAGAAGCTGCCGTTGACCAACAACGTCGTGGTCGACCAGAACGCCGCCCTGGGGCTGATCGACGAGCTGCGCGTGGCGGTCCCCGAGGAGGTCCGGGCGGCGAAGCGGATCAACTCCGAAGGTGAGCGGATCATCGAGAAGGCCCAGGAGGAGGCGGAGCGCATCGTCGCCCGGGCGCAGGAGCAGGCGGCGTTCCTGATCGACGAGCGCGGGCTCACCAAGGCGGCCGACGACGAGAGCCGCCGGATGCTCGCCCGCGCGGACTCCGACGCCCACGAGATCAGGCGCGGCGCGGACGAATACGCGGTCTCCGTCCTCGTCGGCCTCGAGGGCGACGTGGTCCGGACGCTCCAGAGCATCAAGAAGGGGATCGAGCTGCTCGACGAGCGGCGGGCCGAGCTGCGGCCCGAGGGCGTCGAGGAGGAGCTGGACGGTGCCGAGCCCGGTCGGGACCAGGCCGAGGGCGACGAGGACGAGGTCGGCAGGGCGTCCGAGCCGGCACGGCGGTGAGCCCGGGCGGCGTCGGCGAGCCGCTCACCTGGAACGTCGCGGGGCTCCTGTCCGAGCCGGCCGGGTCGATGCGGGACTACCGGGTGTCCGGCGTGACGATCGATCTCGGCCAGGACCTTCGGCAGGCCGACCCGATCGGGGGCACCGTCCGGCTCTCGCGGACCAATCGCGGGCTGCTCGTCCAGGCGGACATCGCCACGTCGCTGGCCGGGGAGTGCAGCCGCTGCCTGCGTGACGTCGAGGTCCCGATCGAGATCCATGTCGAGGAGGAGGCGCTGCCGGCGCTCGACATGACGACCGGCGCTCCGCTCGACACATCGACGGACTCGGACGTGTTGCGGCTGACCGACCACCATGAGCTGGAGCTCGAGAGTCCCGTCCGCGAGGCGGTCATCCTGGCCGAGCCGATCGCGCCGCTGTGCGAGCCCGACTGTCCAGGCCTGTGCCCGGTCTGCGGCGAGCGGCTGGCGGGCCCGCCGCACGCCCACGCGGAGCCGGACATCGACCCGCGTCTCGAGGCGTTGCTCGCCTTCCGGGTCGACGGAGACGACGAGACCCGGTAGACTCCCGCCTCGAAACCTCGGGCGGATGGCGTCGCGGAGCTCCGCCAACCTCGGGCGGATGGCGTCGCGGAGCTCCGCCAACCTCGGTGAGGACCTGCTGCCACCGCGATTCTGCCTTCATCCCGACCAGGACTACGACGGAGCGACCAGACAACCATGGGTGTGCCCAAGCGACGCGTCTCGCACGCCCGGCAGGGCGAGCGGCGATCGCACCTCGCCATCGACCTGCCGAGGCTCGAGGAGTGCCCGCACTGCCACGAGCAGAAGCAGTCTCACCACGCCTGCCCGAACTGCGGCTACTACGGCGGCCGCCAGGCGATCGAGCTCAAGCCGGCCGGCGACGAGCCCGCTTCCTGACGCGATGACCGGCCCCGGGGCGGCCGGCCGCGGGCTCGAGGCAGGCGTCCGGCTCGCGGTCGATGCGATGGGCGGCGACCACGGACCGGTCGAGGTCGTCAACGGCGCGCTCTCGTTCGCCCGCGCGAACCTCGCCGACCGGCTGATCCTCGTCGGCGACGAGGCCACGATCCGGGCCCTCGCCGGCGATCTGCCCGCCAACGTGTCCGTGGTCCATGCGTCCCAGGTCGTCGCCATGGACGAGCATCCCGCGCTGGCGCTGCGCGAGAAGAAGGATGCCTCGATCCTCGTCGCCACGGACCTCGTGAAGCGCGGTGAGGCGGACGCGATCGTGACCGCCGGTCACACGGGTGCGGCGATGGCGGCCGCGGTCCTGCGGCTCGGCCGCCTGCCTGGCGTGGACCGGCCGGCACTGGCCGTCCAGATGATCACGAGCGCGGGCTCGCTGGTGCTGCTCGACATCGGGGCCAACCCTGACTCGACCGCCGAGCACCTCGCTCAATATGCCCGGATGGGCGCGGTCTTCTCGGAGCGGGTGCTCGGCGTCGCCCGGCCACGCGTGGCGCTGCTGTCGATCGGCGAGGAGAAGGGCAAGGGCGAGGTCCGGGTCCAGCGCGCGACGGAGCTGCTCGACGCGACGGACCTCAACTTCATCGGCAACGTCGAGGGCAAGGACCTGACCCGGGCGATGGCCGACGTGGTCGTGTGCGACGCGGTACTCGGCAACGTGGTAATCAAGTTCTTCGAAGGCCTGTCCACGTTCATCTTCGAACTGTTCCGCACGGAGTTCCGGACGACGTGGCGCGGCCGGCTCGCCTACCTCCTGCTCAGGCCGGGCATCGGTCGGATCCGCCAGACCTTCGACTACGAGCGGGTCGGCGGCTCGCCCCTCCTCGGCGTCCGCGGGACGGTCATCATCACCCACGGCCGGGCGAAGCGGCGGATGATCCACCACGCGATCGAGGTCGGTGCCCGCGGCGCCCGTGCCGGCCTGCCGGACGTGATCGCGGCCGCCATGCGCGCGCCGACGATCCGCCC
Source organism: Chloroflexota bacterium (assembly GCA_013695255.1). Classification (GTDB taxonomy): domain Bacteria; phylum Chloroflexota; class Limnocylindria; order Limnocylindrales; family CSP1-4; genus JACDAV01. The sequence goes on along the minus strand of JACDAV010000362.1, from coordinate 2,651 downwards.
AGCCACGGAGGTCGGCTCATGACCCAGCGCAGCCTGACCGTCCGCGGTCCCGTGATCGCCGAGATGGTCCGTCTGGCGGTCCTGGAGGTGCCGGGCGTGCTGCGCGTCGGGCGCGCCGGCCCGGCATGGCGGCGCGCGTTCCTCGGCCGGTCGGTCGCCGCGCGGGTGCGCGACGGTCGGGTGATCGTGCGTCTCGTCTTCGTTGCCCGGTCGGGTCATCCGCTCGAGCCGCTGACGGCGCAGGTTCGCTCGGCGATCGGCGCGACCGTCGAGCGGCTCCTCGGGCTCGAGCTGGAGGCGGCCACGGTCGTCGTCGATGGCGTCGGGAGCTGAGAATCCTCGGGCGAAATCCTCGGGCGAATGGCGTCGGCGGAGCTCCGCCTTCGACCTCGGAGCGAACGTTACGGAGCAACGGTGACCGCAGATCGACACGGTACGCGGGCGGACCTGACGCGTTCCCGACGCGTGGGGCGCCGTCTGGCGCTGGCCGCGCTGTTCGAGGCCGAGTTCGGGCAGCGCACGGCGGGCACCATCCTGGAGCGCCATCTCGCCCAGACCGAGAGCGACGCCGAAGCCGCCTCGGTGGCCCGCGGGATCGTGCAGCTGGTGGTCGCCAACCGCGACCGGATCGACGCCCGGATCGAGGTGATCGCGCCCCAGTATCCGGTCGTCCAGCTGGCCCGGATGGATCGCGCGCTGCTCCGTTGCGCCGTTGGGGAGGTGCTACACTCCGCCACGCCGGCCCGGGTGGCGATCGCCGAGTGGGTCGAGCTGGCACGGATCTACAGTGGAGACCCGATGCGACGCCTCGTGAACGGCGTGCTCGGGAAGATCGCAGCGGACCCCAGCGGCTCACGGTCGACGGCACCACCATCCAACTCCGAGGAGAGCGTCAGTGGCCAGCACCTACGATCGGCTGAAGAAGCTCGTCGTCGAACAGCTCGGCGTCGACGAGGATGAGGTCAAGCCCGAAGCGTCGTTCGTGGACGATCTCAACGCCGACTCCCTGGACCTCGTCGAGCTCATCATGAGCCTCGAGGAGGAGTTCGGGACGGAGATCTCGGACGAGGATGCGGAGAAGATCCGGACCGTACAGGACGCCGTCGACTACATCGACGACAAGTCCGCCTGACCACTCGGCGCCGGCATCGGTGGGCAGCGCTGCCGCCCTCGCCGAGCGCCTCGGTCTCCCGCTCCGCGATCTCCGGCTGCTGCAGCAGGCGCTGGTCCACAGCAGCTGGCTCCACGAGCATCCCGCTGCCGCACGAGCCCACAACGAGCGGCTGGAGATGCTCGGCGACGCTGTGGTGAACCTCGCCATGGCCGACGCGCTGTTCGTCCGCCACCCGGGCGACGACGAGGGCATGCTCTCCGCTCGGCGCGCCGCGATCGTGTCCGCCTCGGGACTGGCCCGCCTGGCCTCACGGATCGACCTCGGTGCCCACCTCCTGCTTGGTGAAGGCGAGGCTGCAGGCGGTGGGCGGCGCCGGCCCAGCCTCCTCGCCCAGTCGTTCGAGGCGCTCGCCGGCGCGATCTACCTCGACCTCGGCTGGCCCGCGACCCGCGACTGGCTGATCGATCTGGCCGAGCCGGAGCTGACGGCCGACGGCTCCATCGGCCTGCTCAAGAGCCCGAAGAGTCGGCTCCAGGAGTGGACCCAGCGGGCGAGCGGCGTCCGACCGCAGTACCTGGTCCTCGAGACGACCGGGCCTGACCACGCCAGGCTGTTCCGGATCGAGGTCCGGGTCGGGGACGAGGTCCTCGGTTCCGGCGAGGGCGCCTCGCGTCGGGTGGCGGAGACGGAAGCCGCGGCCCAGGCGCTCGAGGCGCTGATGACCCGCGTCAGCGGTCCAGCGGGCGGAGGCACCACCGTCATGCCGGCCCGGCCGGTCGAGGTCGAGCCGCGCCGCGTGCCCCGCCGGGCGATCTCCCCTTGACGGCCCCGGCTCGACTCCTGGCGCTCCGTCTCCAGGGCTTCAAATCGTTCGCCGAGCGGACCGTCGTCGAGTTCGGGCCGGGCATCTCCGCGGTCGTCGGGCCGAACGGCTCCGGCAAGAGCAACCTCGCCGATGCGCTCCGCTGGGCGCTCGGCGAACAGGGCCGGTCGCTCCGGACCCGGCGGTCGGAGGACGTCATCTGGGCGGGCTCCGAGCGCCGATCCGCCCTCGGCATGGCCGATGTGACGCTGGTCCTGGACAACGCGGACGGGCTGCTCCCGGTCGACTACAGCGTGCTCGAGCTCGGCCGCCGCCTGTTCCGCTCCGGTGAGAACGACTACCTGCTCAACAAGCAGCGCGTCCGCCTGCGCGACCTCGTCGACCTCCTCGACGCGGCGAACCTGGCGGACAACGCCTTCCTCTTCATCGGCCAGGGGATGGTCGATCAGGCGCTGGCGCTTCGACCCGAGGAGCGTCGGCCGCTGTTCGAGGAGGTGGCCGGCGTCCGACGGCACGAGCGCCGCCGCCGGAAGGCCGAGGACCAGCTGGCCGAGTCGGAGACGAACCTCGCTCGCGTCGAGGACATCCTGAGCGAGCTGCGGCCGCAGGCGCGACGGCTGGCCGCCCAGGCCGAGCAGCAGGCAACGCGGGCGACCGCGGGCCAGGAGCTTGCCGCGGCGCTCGTGGCCGCGGCCCGCGACCGCTGGCATGGGG
>JACDAV010000349.1 GCA_013695255.1 Chloroflexota bacterium | reverse complement strand
TCCGTGCGGAGCTCGGTCGGCTGCTTCCGGCGAGGGCGGGCCGAGCGTCCGCGGACGGAGCGGCCTACGCCGGGGTCGTCGGTGGTTCAGCCGGACGGACGGCGGAACGCCTCGCGGCCCGGGCACGCGACGTCTTCGGGCTGCGGAACACGCTGGCTGCGCCGCTCGAGGGCGAGGACGGCGTGGTGGGCGCGATCGTGCTGGCGCGACGGATCCCGGATCCGTGGCCGCCCGTCGCGCGGCGGCTGCTGACCAGCGCGGCCGTCGAGGCGTCCGCGGCGCTGTCCCGGGCGACGAACCACCGCGCCGCCGAGGCACGGGCCACGACGGATGCGCTGACCGGCCTCCCGAACCGGCGCTACTTCGACGAGTTCTGCGGCCTGCTCGCCCGCCGCCGCCGGGCGGACGACGCCGTCGGCGTGCTGCTCATCGACATCGACCACTTCAAGCGGGTCAACGACGAGCACGGACATCCGGTCGGCGACGAGGTCCTTCGGGCGGTGGCCCGGGCGATCGCCGGGACGGTCCGCGAGCAGGACGTCCCGGCCCGGTTCGGCGGCGAGGAGTTCGCGGTGCTCCTGCGCAACCCCGGGCACGGGATCGCGGTCGAGGTCGCCGAGCGGATCCGGGCGGCGGTGGGCCGCCTCGACCTGCGCGAGCTCGGACCGACGGGCGTGACCGTCTCGGTCGGCGTGGCCGTTTCCGCGGTCGACGACCAGCCGATCCGGGAGCTCATCGAGGGCGCGGACAGGGCGCTCTACGAGGCGAAGCGCGGCGGCCGGGATCGGGTCGTCGCCGCGGCCTGAACCGCTGGTCCGCCCGGACCGCCCGGCCGGGGCCCGCCCCGCGCCCTCGCCGGGCTACGATCGCGCCGGTGAACCCCGGACACGACGACGAGTCGCTCCCGGACGACCTCCCGACCGAGGAGGACGTGGGCCAGCCGCGCCCGCTCACGAACGGCGACCTCGCCAGGATCTTCCACGAGATCGGCGACATCCTCGAGGTCAAGGGCGAGCTGGTCTTCAAGACGGTTGCCTACCACCGGGCGGCGGACGCCATCGGACGCGCCCCGTACGACGTCGTCGGCGCGTACCGGAGCGGGCAGACGCCGCGGATCCCCGGCGTGGGCGCCGCCATCGGGGACAAGATCGCCGAGTTGGCGACGACCGGGCGGATGGCCTTCCTCGACCGGCTGCGGTCGGAGGTGCCGGCCAGCCTGGTCGAGCTGCTGCGGATCCCCGGCCTCGGTCCGCGCACCGTCCGCCAGATCCACGAGGGCCTCGGCATCCAGACGCTCGACGGCCTGCGCGAGGCGGCGGAGGCCGGCACGCTCCGCCAGCTGCGCGGCCTCTCGGCCCGGACAGAGGCGCTCATCCTGGAGGGGATCGCCCGGCTCGAGGCGAACCCGAGGCGGTTGCTGATCCACCAGGCGGAGGCGGTCGTCGAGAGTCTGATCGCCGCCCTCGAGGGGACGTCCGGGCTCCAGCGGATCATCCCGGCTGGCTCGCTCCGGCGACGCCGCGAGACGATCGGCGACCTCGACCTGCTGGCCGAGACGGACGACCCCGATGCTCTCGTCGAGCGCTTCACGACGCTCGGCATCGTCGACGGCGTGATCCATCGCGGCGGCCACAAGGCGGCCGTTCGCCTGCTGCGCGGACCGCAGGTCGACCTGATGCTCATGCCCCCCGGCGAGGCCGGCACCTACCTGATCCACTTCACCGGCTCGAAGGAGCACAACGTCGTCCTTCGCGCCCGAGCCCGCGATCGGGGCTGGAGCCTGTCGGAGAAAGGCTTCCTCCGGATCGGCGAGGACGGCGAGCCGCTGACCGGCGAGGCCGCCGAGCTCCGGACCTTCGCCACGGAGCCGGAGGCGTACGCGTTCCTTGGGCTGCCATTCATCGAGCCGGAGCTGCGCGAGGATCGCGGCGAGATCGCCGCCGCGCTCGAGGACCGGCTGCCGGTCCTCGTGACCCGGGCCCTCCTCCGGGGCGACATGCACACCCACTCCGAGTGGTCCGACGGGATCCACTCGATCGAGGTCATGGCCAACGCCTGCCGGCGCCTCGGCTACGCGTACCAGGTCCTGACCGATCACTCCCAGTCGCTCGCCATCGCGCGCGGCCTGTCCCCGGCCCGGGTCGAGGAGCAGCGCGGGATCATCGTCGAGCTCAACGCGCGCTTCGCGGCCGAGGAGGCGGCCGGCACGGCCCCGCCCGGGACGCCACCGGAGGGCTTCCGGCTGCTCCACGGCTGCGAGCTCGAGATCCGGGCGGATGGCGAGCTCGACTTCGAGGATGACCTGCTGGCATCGTTCGACGTGGTGGTCGCATCGCTGCACGTCTCGCGCCGCCAGCCCCGCGCGGAACTCACGCGCCGGACGCTCAACGCCATCCGGAGTCCCCACGTCGACCTCATCGCCCATCCAGCCGGCCGGATGATCCAGAGCCGGGACGATCTGGACCTCGACTGGGAGGCGGTCTACGAGGCGGCCGCCGCGACCGGGACGGCCCTCGAGATGAACGGCTCGCCCCACCGTCTCGACCTTGCCGTGGAGCGTGCGCGGCGGGCGGTCGAGGTCGGATGCCGGCTGACGATCGACTCGGACGCGCACAAGACCGCGGAGCTCGACTACGTGCGCTGGGGCGTCGACCAGGCCCGCCGCGCGTGGGTCGAGCCGGCGACCGTGCTCAACACGCTGCCCCGCGGCGACCTGCTCGCATGGGTCGCCGGCAAGCCGTCGCGCATCCGTGGCTGACCGGCGTTCGTCGGGCCGGGTTTGACGCCGGTCTCGCCCGATGCTAGAACCTTGTCCGTCCCCTCCCGCCGGCGGCCCCGTGCCGCCCGCGCGCCCGCTCCGAAAGGATCTTCGCCCCGTGACCTTCCCCGAAATCGACGCCTCCTCGCAGGCTCCCGTCAACCAGATCCGCGTCAAGCGGCAGCTGGTGGACCAGGCGATCGCCCAGGCGACCGGCGCACAGTGGAACGAGGCGGCCGATTCCAACCGCAAGCTGCTCGAGATGGGCGCGGACGCCGAGGCCGAGAACCGGCTGGCAAAGGCGCTCTGGGAGCTGGGCGAGCTCGCCGCCGCCCGAGAGCACTACCAGACGGCGCTGGCGCTCGACCCGACCAACCGGATCGCCGAGCGGAACATCGACCGCCTCAAGATGCTGCTCGTGACCGCGGGCGAGAAGACGGTCGCGGCCAAGAGCGGCAGCAAGGCCCCGGTCTCGATCTTCGTCGAGGAGACCGGCAAGACCGGCTTCGCCTACCTGACGGACCTCGCCCACCCGCGAGAGCTCGCCCAGGTCAACCCGGGCGACTCGGTCGAGCTCACGCCCGAGGGCAACCGGCTCATCGCCACCAGCAACGGGGTGCGCATCGGGGTCGTCGAGCCGCGCGTCGCCGCCCGGCTGCTCAAGCTCATGGCGGACGGCAACAAGTACGCGGCGGGGGTGACGTCCCTCGGCGACAAGGACGTCCGGATCATCCTGCGCGAGGTCTACCAGGACCCGCGCAACTACGGCAAGGTCAGCTTCCCGACCGCGGCCAAGTCGACCGACCTGCGCCCGTACACGAAGGGCACGCTGATCCGCGAGGAGATGGAGCTGGAGGAGGACCTCGAGGACGACGAGGACGATGACGAGATCGAGGACCTCGACCGCGTCCTGCCCGCGGACGTCACCACGGACGAGGCCTTCGAAGAGGAGCCGGACGAGCTGGACGAGGCGTAGCCCGGGCCCCGCTGGGCGGCGACGGCCCGCCTCGAGCCCTCCTCGAGCCCTCCTCGGCAGGCGCTCGCGGGACCGCCGCGCTCTGCGACAATCCACCGCGATGGCGGCTCGCATCCTCTCCGGCCGGCCGGACCACGCACGACCGCTGGCCGTCCTCGACCGACTCGCTCCCAGACCGCCACGCGAGCTCGTGGCGGACCAGATCGCGCGGCACACCGCCACGGGGGATGTCGTGCTCGACCTGCACGGCCGAGGCGGCTGGGTGGCCAGGCAGGCGCTCGACGTTGCGCGGCGGGCGATCTCACTCGAGTCGGGCCCGCTCGCGCGGCTGCTGGCGGAGCTCGTCCTGCGGCCACCGGACGTGGACCATCTTGACGCGGCGTGGGACGAACTGGCCGTGTCGCCGCGCCACGAGCGCACGCTGCGCGCCGCGGTCGAGTCGCTGTTCGCGACCAGCTGCCCGACGTGCGGCAGCGATGCCGTCGCGGACGAGCTGACCTGGGTCGCGACGGCCTCCCCGGAGACGGCCGGCGAGCGCGACCGCCTTCTCAGGAAGCTGGTCCGGTGCGGCGCGTGCGCGGATGGGCCCGGCGGCGGCGAGACCCGTCCGGCAACGGTCGACGAAGCGGACGTGGCCCTCGCGCTCGCGACGCCGCCTGACCTGGCCGAGGTGCGGGCTGCGCTCCGGCAGCGGTTCCCCGTGCCGGAGGACGGTGCCCAGCTGGTGACCGACCTTCTCGGCCTGCACACGGACCGTCAGCTCGTGGGCCTGGCCCGGCTCCTCGAGGGCATCGAGCGCGAGCTCCGAGCAGAGCCGATCGAGGCGGCGCTCCGGCTCGGCTTCCTCCAGGCGGTCCTCCCGGCCAGCCGCCTGGGACTCGGTTCCGGCCGGCTGCCATCCCTGCGCATCGCCAGCGGCCGGGTCAGCCGGCCGGGCTCGGGGTCGTGGCGCGAGCGCAGTCCATGGCTTGCGTTCGAGGAGGGCTTTGTGTCCGTCCGCGGCTTCGTCGCCAGCCTCCACGTCGACATCGCCGGACCGGTCCCGGCGCGGCTCGGGAGCGACCTCGCCAGCCTGGCGGACGGCCACGCGACCGCCGTCATGCGTGTCAGCACGCCGGCGGCGCTGGGGTCGATGTCGGAGGAGGCGGCCGCGCTCGGGG
>JACDAV010000346.1 GCA_013695255.1 Chloroflexota bacterium | reverse complement strand
GCGCCGCCGCGGACGCGCCGGCCCCGGCGACCCCGACCACGTGAATGCGTTCGCCGTGCCGGATGGCCCGGTCCCGCCGCGCCCGAGCGAGGCCCGCGCCAGGCGACGACCCGCCAGCCGTCACGGGGCCGCGGTCGTCACCGCGCCGCTCGCTCGAGCAGCAGCTCGAGTGCCGCCGCAGCGCTGCGCGCCTTGTTGCCCGATCGATCATCCGTCCAGCGGAACCGCCGCACGTCGACCCCGGCATCGTCCGCCACGGCGACGTAGGTCAGCCCGACCGGCTTGTCGAGGCTGCCTCCAGCGGGCCCGGCGACACCCGTCACGGCCACGCCCAGGTCCGCGCCGAACCTGGCGCGGGCACCCACCGCCATCGCGCGGGCCGCCTGGGCGCTGACGGCGCCGTGACTCGCGAGGACCTCGGCGGGAACGTCGAGCAGTCGCATCTTCGCCCCGTCCGCGTAGCTGACGATCCCGCCCAGGAAGTAGCCCGACGATCCGGCCACCTCCGTGATGGCGTGCGCGATCAGCCCGCCAGTGCACGATTCGGCCGTGGCCAGGGTCCGTCCGCGCTCGAGGCAGACCGCCTGCAGCCGCTGCGCGACCGCGACCAGCGCGTCGGCCGTCGATCGCGCCGGCTCAGCCGCCGGCCACATCGGGATCGTCGATGTCGTCCTGCGAGCGGAACCAGTTCTCGGGGCCATAGACCTGGCGCGGCGAGGCCGGATTGCGCGGGTCCTGGGGGCTCACGATGCCGTACCGCTCGAGCTCGTCGATCACGCGGCTGGCGCGGGCGAAGCCCAGCTTCAGCTTGGTCTGGAGCATCGAGGTGCTCGCGCGCTGGGTGGTGGTGACCAGCTCGGCCGCGGGAACGGTCATCTCGTCGACGCCCAGCTTCCGAAGCCAGCCGAACTGGCCACTTTCGCCGTTCCCGTCGTCTACGTCCGCGAAAGCGAGGATCTCCTCCTCGTAGAACGTCCGGTCGCCGCTCTGCCCGAGCCAGTGACGGGTCACCTCGGCGACCTCTGCGTCATTGACGAACACCCCCTGCACCCGGACGGGTCGCGGCAGATCGACGGGCTGGTAGAGCATGTCGCCGCGGCCGATGAGGTCTTCAGCGCCTGGCGCGTCGAGGACCGTCCGCGAATCGACCATGGAGGCCATCGCGAACGCGATCCGCGACGGCACGTTGGCCTTGATCAGGCCGGTCACCACGTTGACCGAGGGACGCTGCGTCGCGAGCACGAGGTGGATCCCGACCGCCCGAGCCTTCTGGGCGATCTTGACGATCGCATCCTCGACCTTGCGGCCCTCGCGCATGATGAGGTCGGCGAGCTCGTCGATGATCAGCACGACGTAGGGCATCGGCTCGCTATCGTCGACGACCGCGCGCTCGTTGAAGCCGGCGATGTTGCGGACAGTGTGGGCGGCCAGCAGCTTGTAGCGCTGCTCCATCTCGCGGACGGCCCAGTTGAGGGCAGCCTTGGCGTGCTCCGGCTCGGTGATGACGGGCACCAGAAGGTGCGGCAGGCCGTTGTAGGCGGCGAGCTCGACCCGCTTCAGGTCCATCAGGACCATCCGGACCTCGGTCGGGCGCGCCCGCATCAGCAGGCTCGTGATCAGAGCGTTCACGCAGACGCTCTTGCCGGAACCGGTCGCGCCAGCGACGAGCAGGTGCGGCATCTTGGCCAGGTCGACGGCGATCGACTTGCCGGACACGTCCCGGCCGAGCGCGAAGGTCAAGGGGCTCGTGGCGGCGAGCATCTTGCTCTCCTCGACGAGCGGCCGGAACCCGACGACCTCGCTCACCGAGTTCGGGATCTCGATCCCGATGACGTCCTTGCCGGGGATCGGCGCCTCGATCCGGATCGACCGCGCGGCCAGCGCCATGGCCAGGTCGTCCGCCACGGCCTCGATCCGCGAGACCTTGACATGGTGCTCCGGCCGGACCTCGTACTGCGTGACGACCGGCCCGCTGTTCCAGCCGGTGACCTTGGCCGGGATCGAGAAGCTCAGGAGCTTCTCCTCGATGCGGCGCTTGTTCTTCTCGTGGTCGATGCCGGGTCCGCCGCGGGCGGGAGCCCGTTGCTCCAAAAGCTCGATCGGCGGCAGCGTCCAGTCGATCGCGTTGAGCGACTCGATGACGCTCGGCTCATCACCGGCGACGGCGACACTGGTACGCGACACGGCCGCCCGCGCCGGGCCGTCCGACTCGCCCGTCCAGACCGTCTGGCTGACGGGGGCCTGGCCGCCCCTGGGCGCCGGCTCGTCGAGGATGCTGTCCCTCGCCGCGCCGGCGCCGATGCCGCCACCGCTGCTGCCATCCGGGCCGCGAACCGGGACGGCCACGGGCGCCTTGAGCGTGGCGGCGGCCCGGGTCCCGTTGCCTGCGGTCGTGGCGTCCCCGGACTCGCGGCGCATCGAGGCGGCCGCGGTGGATCCCACCCAGCGCGCGGTGCCGGTGACCGGCCGGAGCAGCTGCTTGAGCTGCAGGTTGAAGGCAAGAAGGAGCCCCGCGAGCGCGAGGCCCATGAGCAGTACGACGGCACCCGGAGCGGTGATGAGCGGCGGCAGCGCGGACTCGAAGAACCGCCCGATCCGACCGCCGGAGAACGGCCCCAGGATCTCGACGACGCCGAGCAGGCCGGCGTAGCCGAGCGCTGCCCCGAGCAGCGTCAGCCCCCAGCCGCTGTTCGGATGGCGTCCCGGTCCCCACTCCACGTACCAGCCGGAGGCGAGCAGGATGAACGGGAGCAGCCAGCGGACGCTGCCGAACCATGGGCCTACGGAGCCGATCCACCAGTCCGTGAGGGCGCCCCGGCCGGGGAGGATCAGGGCGATCAGCGTGACCGCTCCCAGTACCAGCAGGGCGATCCCCACGATCGAGCGGACGACGTCGGGGCTGATCGCCCCGAGGTCGAGGGTCGGCAGCTGGAGGCCGCCCCTGCGGCGGGTCCGGCTGCCACTGCGCGGCGCCCGTCGTGTCGCGGGGCGCGTGGTCCTCGCCACCTAGACCTCGACCACGACGGGGAAGACCATCGGCCGGCGTTTGGTCTGCTCGTACAGATAACGGCTGACGGCGTCCTTGATCTGGCTCTTGAGCAGCGCGATCTCGCTGATGTGATCGCCCGGGGTATCGATCGCCTTGATGATCCGCTCGATCGCCTCGTCCATGATCGGGTCCCGCTCGTTGAGGTGCACGAAGCCGCGGGTCACGATCTCCGGCCGGCCCACGACCGCGCCCGTCTGCTTGTCGACCGTGACGACGATCATGAACATGCCGTCGTTGGCCAGCGAGCGGCGGTCGCGCAG
>JACDAV010000329.1 GCA_013695255.1 Chloroflexota bacterium | reverse complement strand
GATCGGCGACATCCGGGACGCGTCGCAGGTCGAGGCCGCCTGCCGGGGCCACGACATCGTGGTCCACCTCGCGTCGAGCACCGACATCCCGGGCGGGGCCGAAGATCCACGGCTCGATTTCGAGGGGTGTGTGGTCGGGACCTCCAATGTCCTGCGGGCCATGCAGCGGACCGGCATCCGCCGCCTCGTTCACGCCTCGAGCGGCGTCGTATACGGGTCGGTCGTCGCCCGCCCGTCGAACGAGAGCGCGGGCCCGCTCCTGCCCGAGTCGCATTACGCAGCCGCCAAGCTGGCAGCGGAGGCATTGATCAGCGGCTACGCCCACCTCGGCGGCTGGCGCGCGGTCATCCTCCGGTTCGGCAACGTGATCGGATCGCGGACGAACCATGGCGTGGTGCATGACTTTGTGGTCAAGCTTCTACGCGATCCGACCCGCCTCGACGTCCTCGGCGACGGGCGGCAGGCGAAGCCGTTCATTTCTGTCGCAGATCTCGTCGGGGGCATCCGCATCGCATCCGCGGCCAGCATCGACGGTCCCGTGACAACGTACAACGTGGCGACGGACGGAGCGGTCGCGCTGTCCGATGTGGCCCGCCTCGTCGCCGTGGCACTCGGGCTCGACCCCGACGCCGTCTCCGTCGAACCGTCGACCCAGCGGCGCGGCTGGCCCGGCGACACGACGCAGGTCGATCTCGACTGCGAGGCGTTGCGGGGCCTGGGATGGTCGCCGGCACTCAACGGTCGGGAGGCGGTCCTGATGGCGGCGAGGGGCATCGCGGCACGCTATCGCGCCGAGGGTCTTGCCCTGCTCACGGGGATGGAGCGACGACGGTCGGCCCCCTACGTGGCGACATAGGGGCATCGACCGTGGGCCGGGACCGACGATCGTCACTCGCTTGACGCCCGCTGCGAGCACCGCGCGCGTGCAGGACTCCTTGGAGATCGAGCGTGCGTCCAGCCTCGGGGTGCGCCTCGCTGGCTCAGGCCTGGTGGTCGCGGCAGCGACCGGTGCCGCCGGCTGGTACCTGACGCTCCTGCTCGGTCGGCTGGATGGCGCCGCCAGTCACGCGTACGACCTCGCGTTCTTCCAGCAGCTGGTCTGGAACCTGGTGAACGGGAATGGACTCATCAGCAGCTTCGAGTCCGGGAACTTCCTCGGGCTCCACTTCTCGCCGCTGTTGATCCTCGCGGCCGGGATCGAGACCGTCTCGCCGGATGTCCGAGTCCTGACCGTGCTGCACGTGATCGGGTTGGCAGCCCTCGGCCCGACGGCCTTCCTGTTCGTGTCACAGATCCTTCGTCCCGCCCGCGCGGCCAGGATGGTCGCCGCGGTGTTGACCGCTCCCATTCCGTTCTGGGCGCTGACGCAGCGGGCGGCGGTCGCGGACTTCCACACCGAGGCGATCGGGATCCCGCTCGCAATGCTGGCCGGGTGGGCGGGCCTGTCGGGGCGCCTGCGCTGGATGTGGCTACTGGCCGTGGCTGCGCTTCTGGCCAAGGAGGACCAGGCTTGGTCCGTCGCCGTGGTCGCGCTCGTCGTCGGGCTCCGGGCAGGCGCCGGCGCGCCGAGAATTCGCCGCCACGCCGGCAGCCTCGCGGGTGGCAGCCTGGTCTACGGGATCCTGGTCGTGTCGCTCGTGATGCCCGCCATCCGAGGGGCGACCGGCGGAACGACGCCCTTCGGTGAGTACTACGGCTGGCTTCCGGAGTCCGTGCGCGTGGGCGGACCGGTGGCTGCGGCGGCGGCCATCGTGCGGACGATGGTGCGACCTGAGGGCTTGGCCGTGGCTGGCGGTGCCATCCTGTCCGGCGCGGGTCTGGGTCTCCTGCGCCCGCGCTGGCTGCTGGTGCTGGTGCCGCCGCTCGTGCTCAACCTGCTCAGCGTCCACGAGCCGCAGCCGGCCCTGGGACTTCACTACGGGCTCAGCCTCATCGTGCCGACCGTCGTGGCGACCGCTCTTGGTGCCCGCCGGTTGCTGGCCATCGCGAACGGGCGGTGGAGCCGTCCGGGCGCCTCGCGATGGACGTGGGTGCTGGCGGTCCCGGCGCTGGTCGTCGCCGTGGTCCAGTCGCCGTTCCCACCGGCCCTGACCGCCGGCGGACCGTTCACGCGCCCCGCGGCTCGCGAGCAGCTGGCGTCGGCGGCGGCAGTGATCCCGCCCGCGGCGCCGATCGCAGCGGACGATGGCCTTGCTGCGCTCCTGGCAAACCGGCGCCATCTCACGCTGCTGCACATGCCGATCCCGTCCGGCGCGTACGTCATCGCCGACCGGCTCCCGTCGATCCCGGGCTACGTCGACCGGCAGCAGCGGGAAGCGAGCCTCGAGGTCGTCGCGCGGGAGCGCCCGCTGCTGTATGACGACGGGCGGTTCCGGGTGTGGGGCCCGCATGATGGCTGAATCGCGGCTGCTTCTGCACCCGGGCGTCGCCGTGGTGATCCCGGCGATCGACGAGGTGACGGCCATCGGTCCGCTCGTCGCGGGCCTGCGGAAGCAGGGCGTGTGCTGCATGTTCGTGGTCGACGGCGGCTCGAGGGACGGTACGCAGGACGTCGCGGCGGCCGCCGGGGCGAACGTGATCGAGGAGGCACCGCGCGGGTACGGCCGGGCGTGCCTGACGGGCGCCGCGGCGGCCACCGGCTCGGCCGATGCGCACGAGATCATCGTCTTCCTCGACGGCGATGGGTCCTGCACCTCGGACGACGTGCCGACGCTGGTCGCACCATTGATCGGCCAGACGGGTGCCGTGCACGTGGCGCTCGGCGGCACCGGTCGGGAATATGCAGCGTGCAGTGGATACTATGCAGCCGACTGAACGGTGCAGCATCGATGCAGCAATGGTCCCCACACCGGAGCCGCGCTGATGGCCGATCAGCACTGAGGGCTCGGACCGATGTGCGACTGAACCCTCGCGTGCCTACCACTCGAGCGCCTGATGGTCCTCGCCGCGGTCCTCGCGACCGTGGCCGCGGTGAGCGGGCTCTACC
>JACDAV010000316.1 GCA_013695255.1 Chloroflexota bacterium | reverse complement strand
GCGGTGTGCCCTCGGTGCGCACCCGCACTGGACGCTCGCCTGGCGCTGTCGCCGGGCGTGCCGATCGGCCTCCCGGCGGACCTGCCGCCGGACATCGTCCAGCTGGAGTGGTGCGCCGCGTTCGGCGGCACGGTCCGGCGGGCCTTGCACGAGCTGAAGTACAGCGGCGAGCGGCGCCTGGCCGAACCGCTGGGGGCGGCCATCGCCCGGCGCTGGCGACGCGTGGCCGCCGGCGGCGACGCCCTGGTCCCCGTTCCGGTCCATGCCGATCGGCTCCGCCGCCGCGGCTATGACCAGGCCGCCCTCCTGGCCGCTGCCGCGGGGAGCGAGCTGGGACTGCCGGTGGCGCCGATCCTCGAGCGCGTCCGCGCGACGACGGCGCAGTTCGATCTGGACCGGGACGCGCGCGCCGGGAACGTCCACGGGGCGTTCGCCCTGCGACGGCCACCCTCGGCCACGACACCGCAGCGCCTGCTGGCTGGTCGGTGGATCGTCCTCGTCGACGACGTCGTGACGACGGGCGCGACCCTGTCGGCCTGCGCGCGGCCGCTGCTCGAGGCCGGCGCGCTCGCCGTGTCCGCCGTGACGGTGGCGCGCGAACGCTGAGACGCCTCGGCCTTCGGCACCCCACCTCGTTCATACTCGGGCGACGAGCGTCAGCCCGGAGCAGCTGGCCGCAGCCGCGTGGAGGCATCGATGCGCACGATCGTCAAGGGCAAGAACCTGGAGGTGTCCGACCGCGTCCGTCGCTACGCCGAGAAGCGCCTGCGGCGGCTCGAGCGCTTTCTCGACGACCGCACGGATGCGATCGTCGAACTGTCCCAGGAGCAGCACCGGAGCACGGACGACTCGCACCTCGTCGAGGTCACCCTGGTCATCGACGGCCAGACCCTGCGCGGCCATGCGGCCGCAGCCAGCCACCAGGCCGGCATCGACACCGTGATCGACAAGATCGAGCGGCAGGCGGTGGATCACAAGGAGAAGCCGCGGCTGCGCGCTCGACCGGTCGAGGAGAAGGAGATCCTGCGCCGGCTCGCGGACGGGACCGCCGAGCGCGCGCGCGACAGCCGGATCGTGAAGACCAAGCGATTCGCGATGGAGCCGATGTTCGAGGAGGACGCCATCGCCCAGCTCGAGGACCTCGGGCACGCGTTCTTCGTCTTCGTCAACGCCGAGAACGAGCACGTCAACGTCCTGTACCGGCGGAACGACGGCCGTTACGGGCTCATCGAGCCGGTCCTGGGCGGCGGCTACACGGCGGGACGTGGCGAGCGGTCCAACGGCGGACGCTGATCCTCGGTCGCGCGCGGCCTCGCCGGTAAAGCCGGCATGAGCCGGACGATCGATCGCCCCGACCGCCACACGGCCGAGTCCCCGGGTCCGACCGGCGCGGAGCGCGCCGCACTCCTCGCGATCGTCGCGGTCGCGGCCGTGCTGCGGTTCGTCGACCTGCCCACCCGCGGGCAACGGGACGCCGACCAGGGCCATGACATGCTCGTGCTCCGTGCGTTCGTGCAGGACGGCGTGGTGCCGCTGCTCGGCCCCCCACGTCGATCGGGAACTTCCACCACGGCGTCCTCTACTACTACCTGCTGGCGCCGGTCGCTGCCGTCCTCGGGGCGGACCCGCTGGCCGTCGTGGGCGCGATCGCGGTGGCCGGGGTGACCGCCGTGGCGGTGGTGTGGTGGCTGGCCCGTGCCATGGCGGGGCCGGTCGCGGCCATCGTCGCAGCCGGCCTCATGGCAGTCTCGGCCAGCGCGATCGAGGAATCGACCTTCATCTGGAACCCGAACATCA
Source organism: Chloroflexota bacterium (assembly GCA_013695255.1). Lineage (GTDB taxonomy): Bacteria > Chloroflexota > Limnocylindria > Limnocylindrales > CSP1-4 > JACDAV01. Next base: position 1,221 of record JACDAV010000316.1, on the reverse strand, counting down.
TCGCCCTGTCCAGCGCGCTGGCGCTCGCGGCCGCGTGGAGGGCCTGGACCTCGGGTCGGGCGCGCTGGTGGATCGCGGCCGTCGCCGCCCAGACGGTCACGATGCACGGCCACGTCCTCGGCTCCGTGATGCTCGTCCCCCTCGGGGCTCTCCTGCTGGCGGAGGCCGCACGCCGCAGCGGGGGCGGACGGCGGCGCGTGATCGGCGCTGGACTGGTGGGCCTTGCCCTCATGGCTGCCTCGTACCTGCCGCTGCTCCTTCACGAGACCGCCAGCGGGTTCGCGGAGACCCGGGCGGTGCTCGACTACCTCGGCGGCGGCGGAGGTGACGCGCCATCGCTGGCGGTTCGGCTCGCCGTCGTGCCGCTGCGGATCCTGAGCTGGCCGCTGACCGGGCTCATCACGGACCAGCCGCTGGCCGGGATCGCCGCGGCGGCCGCGGTCGTGGCGATCCTCGTCTGGCGCGTGCGAGACGGCCGGGGCTCCGAGCGAACTGCCGCCGCCTGGCTCGCCGCGACCCTGCTGTGGAGCGCGGTCGCCCTCGCGATCGCCGCATCGAGCCTCGGGTCCGTGGTGCGGGGCCTGCCGAACGACCACTACCACGCCTTCCTCGACCCGGTGGTCTTCGTGGCCGTGGGGCTCGGGGTGGCGGCGCTGTGGCGGCACGGTCACGCGGTGGGGCCCGGCGGCCGGGCCGCGCTTGCCGCGGCCGTGACGGCAGTGCTGGCCGTGGTCGCCATCAACGTGGCGATCCGGCCGCCTCCGGTGGCATCCGATCACGGCTACCCGGCGGCGGAGCGTGCGGCGCGCCGGATCATCGACGCGCTGCGCGGACAGCCCTACGCCCTCGCCGGGCTGCCGGAGCTCAAGTCCACGGATGCGTACGGGTTCCCGCTGACGCGGCTCGGGGCTGCGCCAACGGCCGGCGCGGGTGCGACCCGCCTCGTGGTCGCGTGCGACCGGCTGCTGGAACCGCTCACCGGGGCGGCCGGCGCCGGCGCCGCCGAAGCTGAGCTCGTCGTCCGGCGCGGCGGCGGCTGGACGCTCGTCGAGCGCTTCGACGCCTCGCCGCGGACCGTCATCTCGATCTACGCGGCTGAGCGGCCGTGAGGTGACCGGTGCGCTGGTTCCCGCGCTCAGCGCCCCCCAGAATCGCGAGACCCGGACGCGGAGGACGTCCGGGTCGTGCCCTGCGGTGGAAGCGCTAGTAGCGGCCGGGCGG
>JACDAV010000315.1 GCA_013695255.1 Chloroflexota bacterium | reverse complement strand
AGTGGTCGGCGTGCACGAACGTGACCTTGATCCCGCGCGCGTCGACCGTGCCGCCCTTGTTCATCCCGATCACGTCGTCCTTGCCGGCGTAGTTCCGGGCCAGCCACAGCGACAGCTCGTGGATGGCCGGCCAGGCCGGTCGGGTCCGGCTGGCGATCTGCAGGGCGTCACCGAAATGGTCCGAGTGGCCGTGGGTGACGATCAGCACGTCGCACCGATCGACGCGGTCCGACGCCTTGGGACTCTTCGGGTTGCCGAACCACGGGTCGATGAGGACGGTCCTGCCGCCGGGCGTCAGGACCTCGACGCAGGAGTGGCCGTACCAGGTGATGGTCGTGTCGCGATCGAGCGGCATCGTGTACCTCCAGGGGCTGCCATCGTAGCCCGGCGGCGCGCCGTTACACTCGGGACCGTGCCCGCCCAACGCATCGCCGAGAACCTGGCATTCATCAACTGGACGGTGTTGACGAGTCTCGCCGTCGGCGCGTACGGCGCGGTCGTCCTGGCGCAGCTCCGGACCGAGGCGACCCGGGGGTTCCTGGCCTTCACTGCCACCTGCGCGGTGGTCGTGGGGCTCCTCGCGCTGGCCTCGGACACCGCGCTGCCTCGCGCGCTGGTCGGCTCGCCGGTCGCGGCGGATCCGGCCTGGGACCTGCCGAGACGCGTGGCGCTGGCAGCGTTCTGCGCGCTCGGCGCGGCGGGTGTGGTGGCAGTCGCCCGCAGGCGGCGGGCCACGCCGCTCGCGATCGCCGGTCTCGGCGCCGGCGTGGCGGTCCTCGTCTTCGGGGCGCTCGGCTGGGGTGGCGGGCTGCCTGGCGCCGTGCTGCTGCTCCTCCAGCTCGGTGTCGTGGCGGCGGCGACCGGCGGCGTGTTCGCGGCCATGATCCTCGGTCACTGGTACCTCGTGACGCCGAAGCTGCCCGAGGGACCGCTCATCCTGTTCGCCCGTGGGCTGACTGCTGTCCTCGCCGTTCAGGTCGCGCTCTTCGTCATCTGGGCGGCGACGGGCGCCGGACCCGCCGGCACAGCGCCGTTCGCCGTCCTCGTGGGGCCGTGGGCGCTGTTCGTCTGGCTGCGCCTCGTGGTCGGCCTGCTCTTTCCGCTGGTCGTCTCGTGGGCCGCGATCCAGACCGCGCGCAGCCGGTCCATGGAGTCCGCCACGGGCCTCCTCTACATCAACGTCGGCTCGATCGCCGCCGGGACGATCCTGGCGGCCGGCCTCTACTTCGGCGCCGGGCTGCTCGTCTGATGAAGAGCGATCGCGACTGGATCCCGACGGCCGACGATCTCGAGTGGATCGAGGCGGGCGCCGAGCCGCCGATCGAGGCGCTGCTGGCGATCGAGCGCGCGGCCGAGCCGGATGGGGTGCCGATCGTCGATCGGGCCAGCGGCCGCGTGCTGGCGGCGCTGGCGGCCGGTCGCGCGCGAATCGTGGAGGTTGGCACGGCGTTCGGCTACTCCACGCTGTGGCTGGCGCTCGGCCAGCCGGCCGGCGGCACGATCGTGACGATCGACCCGGACCGCGAGCGGACGGATCGCGCGCGCCAGTGGTGGCGGGCGGCGGGGATCGATGACGCGCGCATCACGGTGGTCACGGCGCAAGCTCTCGACGCGTTCGCGGCCGCCGAGCCGGCCTTGGCAGGCCCCTTCGACCTCGCGTTCATCGACGCGCTGAAGCCGGAATACCCGGCCTACCTGGAGGCGCTCGTGCCGCGCCTGTCAGCCGGGGCCATCCTCGTCGCCGACAACGTCCTGTGGAGCGGCCGCGTCTCCGGCACGCGCCCGTCCGCGCCTGGTGACCGCGACACGGAAGCCCTCCGGGCGTTCGACCGGAGCGTCCTCAGGGACCCGCGGTTCGGAGCGGCGACGATCCTGCCCGTCGGCGACGGGTTGCTGCTCGCCGGCTACCGGGGATGACGGCGATGGACGCGCCGGACGTCCTCGAGGTGCGCGTCCGGCTCTTTGCCATGCAGCGGGAGCTGGCCGGGACACGCGAGGTGCCCCTGAAGCTGCCAGCCGGCGCGACGGTCGAGGCGGCATGGGCCGCCCTCGTCGAGCGGTATCCGGCACTCGCCCCGGCTCGATCCTTCGTGCGGTTCGCCCGCAACGGGGAATACGCGGAGGCCGCCACCCTCCTCGAGGACGGCGACGAGCTGGCGTGCATCCCGCCGGTCAGCGGGGGAGCGGACGGCGCCGGCCCGCCTGCCCGGATCCTGGAGCTGCGCGACGGATCGATGGGTGTCGAGATCGTGGCCGAGCTGATCGAGCGGCTGGCCTCGGACGAGGACGGCGGCGTCGTCGCGTTCCTCGGCCGGACCCGCCGGACGCCCGGCACCCCCGCACCGGGCCAGGAGATCGAGGCCGCGCGCCATGCTGACCGGACGGTCGATCTCCTCGAGTACGAGGCCCACCACACCATGGCCGAACGGACGCTCGAGACGATCGCCGACGAGATCGCGGAGCGGTGGGACGTCACCCGCCTGGCCATCGTCCACCGCGTGGGCGAGGTGCCGCTGGGCGAGGTGAGCATCGCGGTCGTTGCCTGCGCTCCCCATCGCGACGCGGCATTCGCGGCCGCCCGGTATGCGATCGACGAGACCAAGGCCCGCGCCCCGATCTGGAAGGCGGAGCGGTTCACCGACGGGCGGGTCTGGATCGGTCAGCCGGTCAGGACGGGGCCGGAGGGCAACGGGCCTGCGGCGGATCGGCCGGGGAACGAGAAAGGACCGTGATGCGGGTCTACCTGAGCGTCGACATGGAGGGCCTGGCCGGGATCAGCCACAGCGCGCCGACCGGCCGCGGCGACGAGGGCTATCCGGCGGCCGTCGAGCTGATGGTCGGCGAGGCGAACGCGGCGATCGAGGGCGCCCATGCCGGCGGCGCTACGGAAGTCGTGGTCAACGACAGCCACGGCGGGATGTTCAACCTGTCGCCGATGGGGCTCGACCGCCGCGCGGTCGTCGTCCAGGGCCAGAAGGCCTGGTCGATGGTCCAGGGCGCCGGTCCGGATGCCCGGTTGATCGGCGACGGCCGGTTCGGCGTGGCGCTGTTCGTGGGCTATCACGTGCGCGCCGGGCATCCCGACGGGGTCATCGCGCACACCTACTCCTATGCGCCGACGCTCTCCACCCTCAACGGCCGCCCGGTCGGCGAGACGGGGATCAATGCGGCGGTCCTGGGGGCGTGGGGCGTGCCCGTGGGGCTGGTGGCGGGAGATGACCGCCTGGCGGAGGAGACCGAGGGCTGGCTCCCGTGGGCGGAGCGAGTCGTCGTCAAGCGGGCCGTTGGCTGGCGCGCCGCGGCGTCAGTCCACCCGGCGGTGGCGCGGGAGCTGGTCCGCGAGGGCGCGGAGCGAGCCGTCCGGAGGGCCGCCACGGGCGAGCTCAGACCGCTCGAGGTCGAGACCCCGGTCAGGATCGAGATCGAGTACCGGAACGGGGGCGAGGCGGACTACGCCGCCCTCGTCCCGCTGGCCGAGCGATACGGGGATCGCGGCGTCCGGATCGTCGCCCAGGACGCACCGACCGCCTACCGGGCCTTCCTGGCCGGCATCCGGCTCGCCTCGCTGGCCAGCGCCTGACGGCGGCCGGCCCGAGGCGCGGTTTCCGGCGCCCGGACCGCCTCGGCGGTCGCCTCGGCGGTCGGCCGGTCAGGCCTCGAC
>JACDAV010000304.1 GCA_013695255.1 Chloroflexota bacterium | reverse complement strand
GTGCTGGGAGCGGTGCTCGGCGCGGCGCTCGTGGCCGGTGTCGGCGTGCCGCCACCACCGCCGCACGCGGTCAGGACGAGCGACAGCGCGACACCCACGGCGCCGAGCGTCGCGAATCGCCGCCCCCGCCCGGTTGTCCGGCCGGGTGCAGACCCGATCAGATAGAACTCGCTGACAGCCACGTGGACTCCTCCTTCGGCTCGCCGCCGCTCCGCGGCGGACGGACACGAGCCATGAGCCGCTAGCGTTGGGGATGGTCGTGTCCGGTGCGACCGGCGCGACCAGCGACGCATTGCGGTGACGTTGCACTCCGGCACAGGCAACTCGGTGCAGGTGTCAGGCAGGATTTGCTGGAGTGATGCGGGTGAACATATCACCGATGGTCAAGGCGCCGGGCGTTCTGAGCGGGCGGGGTTGCGGGCGGGGTTGCGGCCGCCGCGTATCGTGCGGAGGGTGACTGCCCTCGGACGCCGGGCCGCCCGCGAGACTCCGAACCGCCCCGTTGCCCGCAAGAGCTTCCATGTCGACGCCGGCCCGGCCGACGGCCCCGCGCTCGAGATGCTCAAGGCGCTCGGCAACGAGACCCGGATCGCGATCCTCGCCTACCTGGGCGACCGTCTGACACCGGTCAACCAGATCGCACAGGACCTCCGGCTGCCGGCATCGACCGCCACGATGCACATCGCCGTGCTCGAGCGGGCGGGCCTGCTCCACACGGAGATGCGGCCCGCCAGCCGCGGTCTCCAGAAGGTCTGCGCGCGGACCTACGACGAGCTGGTCATCGACCTGCCTCGGGGCCCCCACCACACGCGCAACGCCGTGGAGCTGAGCACGCCGATCGGCGGGTACTCGCAGTTCGAGGTGGAGCCGACCTGCGGCCTGGCCTCCCGCGACGGGCTGATCGGGTACCTGGACGATCCGAACTCCTTCTACGAGCCTGAGCGCCTCGGTGCCCAGCTCCTGTGGTTCCGGTCCGGCTATGTCGAATACGTGTTCCCGAACCGGGTGCCGCCGGGGGCCCGCATCCTGTCGCTCCAGCTCACCGCCGAGGTGTGCAGCGAGGCGCCGCTGCACGACGCTGACTGGCCCAGCGACATCGGCGTGTGGGTCAATGACGTCGCGCTGGGCGAGTGGACGTGCCCCGGCGACTTCGGGGCGACCCGCGGTCGGCTGACGCCGGCGTGGTGGGAGGAGAAGGACTCGCAGTACGGGGTCCTCAAGCGATGGCGTGTCTCGGACGATGGCTCGACGATCGACGGTCTGGCCCTGTCGGCGACCGCCACGGCCGAGCTGGAGCTGCGCAGCGGCCAGCCGATCCGGATCCGCATCGGCGTCCGGCCGGACGCGCAGTTCGTGGGCGGCATCAACCTCTTCGGCCGCGAGTTCGGAAACTATCCGCAGGACATCGGGCTGCGCCTGGAGTACGACACGGATGTGGCACCGGAGCCCCGCGGAGGGTGAGCGGCTGGCCGTCGCGGCCCGGCACGCGGGTCGTGTGTGCGGTCCGGCACGCGGGCCGTGAACTCCGGCCCGCCGCAGTCGGAGAGCCTTGTCCAAGAGCCGGGCTGTAGTTGCCCCAGTGCTACGTCTGGCACTTGGGGGGCCACATGGCCGGCCGGATCCGCGCTCGAGCCCGACGTCATGCGCGCGGTCGCATAGGGCGTGCGGCGGCATGGACTTCGGCTTACCTTGACGGCGACCAAGTCCTCCGAATAGTGCTCGCAGGAGTACGGTCTTCCTCTGGCGGTCTGAGGTGCCTGTGCCACCTCGGCGCCCTCCCTGCCCGTGTCGAGCTTGCTTCCCTGCCCTGACCGGCCAGTAGCCCTCCCAGGCAGCCGTGACCGCGCCGCCCACCCGCCCGCCGGGCCCTTTGTCACGCGTTTGCAGCGTTCCGCCGCCAACCCTGCGAGGTGACCGCGCCCGCGGCTGGCACTTGATGACTGGATCGAGCCGCGATCCCTGGTGTGCTCCAGGCGTCCGGTCGGCTCGGGAGGAGGAGACGTTCCGGATGGTTCCGTCCGACGCCGCGCGCGCCCCGTCCCGACGAGTGGTCAGCCGCCTCCTGGCGGGTCTGGCCGGGCTGGCCCTGCTGTTCCCGCTCAGTGCCGCTGCTGCGACGGGCACCTACCGAAACCCGATCCTGCCGGACATCCCGGGCGACGGCGTCGTCGAGAGCTGCGCCGATCCGGTCGTGATCCGCGGCCAGGAAGGGGAGCGCGACTCCGAGACCGGCGAGCTGCTGTGGTTCATGTACTGCACCACCGATCCGCTCAATGACGAGGACCGGAACGCCTCGGGCGACCTCAACTTCCACTTCATCCCCATGTTCAGCTCGACCGACCTCGTCAACTGGACTTACGAGGGCGACGCCTTCACCGAGCGCCCCGGCTGGGTCGCCGACGACGTCGGCATGTGGGCACCCGAGGTCACCTACCTCAACGGCCGGTACTACCTCTATTACACCGCTCCGTGGACCGACGCGGGGGGCAGCGCGATCGGCGTCGCGACCAGCGACTCGCCCCTCGGCCCATGGGTCGACAGCGGCGATCCGGTGGTCGACCCGATCTGCTGCTTCCAGTGGGTCTTCGACCCGGAGATCGTGATGGTCGACGGGCAGCCGTGGATCTTCTTCGGCAGCTATTTCGGCGGCATCCGGGCCCGCCAGCTGACCGAGAACGGGACGGAGGCGCCCGACGCGGGCCAGGTCCAGATCACGATCGACAACCGCTACGAGGGTGCCGAGGTCGTCTTCCGTGACGGCTGGTACTACCTGTTCGTCTCGGCCTCGAACTGCTGCGCCGGACCGCTCACCGGCTACGGCGTGTTCGTCGGCCGCTCGCAGGACCCGCTCGGGCCGTACGTCGACCAGGAGGGCGTCTCCCTCCTCGACGAGAACGTCGGCGGCACGCCGGTCATCTACCAGAACGGCAACCGGTGGGTCGGCCCTGGCCACAACACGGTCTTCCAGGACTTCGACGGCCAGTGGTGGACGATCTACCACGCGGTCGACGTCAACGACCCGTACTTCGAGGGCGAGGTCGGCTTCACGAAGCGTCCCATCCTGCTCGACGCGATCGACTGGGTGAACGGCTGGCCGAC
>JACDAV010000279.1 GCA_013695255.1 Chloroflexota bacterium | reverse complement strand
GCGGCGGCCACGCGGGCGTCCGGGATCATCGGGCGCGGGCTGGCCGGGGCGACGGACGGCTCGGGGGACGTCTCGCGGGTATCGTGCCGCCGGCGTCCGGGCGTGCCGCACGGCAGCCACGAGGCCGAGCAGCCCGAAGTTGAGGAGGAGGCCGGCAACGAGGAGCACGAGCAGGAGATCGCGTGACACGTGGACTCCCGGGACGATGAGGGACGTGCACGCGGTTTCGGCCGCGCCGGCCAATTCTACGGCGGCCCGGCCGGCCCGGAAGCTCCAGGCCCGGAGGCTCAGACCGCAGGCGCCACCTGGTCCTCCTCGCCGATCACGACCAGCCGCTCCACGGCAGGACGACGCGCCTCGAGCCGGCGCGACAGCCGGGACAGGGAGTAGCAGATGACGAAGTAGATGCAGGCGATCACGAACAGGGTCTCGATCGGGTTGCCGTAGAAGTTGAACAGGACGCGCCCGGATCCGACGAGCTCCTGGACGGCGATGATCGAGGCAAGCGACGTGTCCTTCACGAGGGTGATCAGCTGCGAGACGATCGCCGGGGCCATCCGGGACACGGCCTGGGGCAGGACGACGCGGCGCATCGTGACGGCGTACGAGAGGCCGAGGGACCGCGCGGCTTCCACCTCACCCTTCGGGATCGACAGGACGCCCGCCCGCACGATCTCCGCGAGGACGGCGCTCGTGTAGACCGTCAGGCCGATCATCGCCGCCTGGATCCCGGTCAGGCCGACGCCGAGGCGGGGAAAGCCGAAGAACACGATGAAGAGAATCGCCAGGACCGGTGTGGCGCGAACACCCTCGATCCACAGCGCGAGCGGGACGCGGAGCGGCGTCCCCAGCCCGATCCGGCCGAGTGCCAGCGGAACGCTCAGCGCGAGGCTTGCGACCAGCGCGACCCCCCCGATCAGCGCGGTGACGGCCAGCCCCTGGGCCAGGAAGCGCCAGGTGGCGGGATCCGTGAACCGACCCCAGCCGCGCGCCGGGAGGACGCCGGCACCGACCAGGAGGACGATCAGGCCGACGAGGACCACGCCCGCGATCAGGACCCGCAGGATGCCAGGCGTCTCGCGGCGAGCCATGGCCAGGGCCGTCATCGCGCGAACCTGAGGCGCCGCTCGAGGTGGCCGGTCAGGATCGCCAGCGGGATCGTGATCGACAGGTAGGCGACGACGACGCCGGCGAGGGGCTCGAGGCGGAACGTTCGCGAGCTCACGATGCTCCCGGCCTGGAGGAGCTCGAGAGCGCCGATCGCGCTGGCCACGGCGGTGTTCTTGACGAGGGCGATCGACAGGTTGCCGAGCGGCGGGATGACCGTCCGGAAGGCCTGCGGGAGGACGACCCGCCGGAGGGTCTGGACCTGCGACAGCCCGAGTGAGCGCGCCGCCTCCGACTGGCGCTGGTCCACCGACAGGATGCCGGACCGGATGACCTCGGTGACGTACGCGCCGGTGTAGACCGACAGGCCGACGAGGGCCACGACCACGGGGTCCCGCGACAGGCCGAGGTTTGCGGGCGCGAAGAGAACCGCGTAGAAGAAGAGCTGGACGAGCAGCGGCGTGTTGCGGAAGAACTCGACGTACGCGCCACCGGCTGCCGACCCGATCCTGCCGCCCCAGACGCGAACGCTCGCCACCAGCACGCCGATCGCGAGGGCAAGCGCCATGGCACCGGCGCTCAGCTTGAGCGTCGTGGCGTAGCCCCCGATCAAGAAATCGAGGTTGGCGACGATCGGGTCCACGTGTCTCCTCGTGCCCGAGTGCGCGGAGGCCGGTCCCGTCGGGACCGGCCTCCACGTCGGCTGCCGACCGGCGACGGCTCAGCCGGCGGCCTTGAACGGCGGTTCGGGCGCCTCCTTGCCGCTGTACGGCTTGATGTGCTTCTCGTAGAGCGCCTTCCAGCGACCGTTTCCGGCCATCTCCTCGAGCACACCGTTCACGAACTGGACGAGGTCGTCCTTGCCCTTCTTGATCCCGATCCCGAGCGGTTCGTCGGTGAAGGGCTCGCCGCGCAGCTCCGTCCCCTCGAACTGGGAGGCCAGCCCGAAGAGGATGGAATCGTCCGTGGACACGGACTCGCAGCGACCGTCGACGAGGGCCTGGGCGGCCTCCGAATACGAGGGGAACAGCAGGAGCTCGGCGTCGGGCGCCTGCTCGCTGATGTTCTTCTCCGAGGTCGAGCCCTCGACCGTGCAGACGGTCGTGCCGTTGAGGTCGTCAACGCTCTGGATCGCCGTATTGTCCGACTTCGTCAGGATGGACTGACCGGCGTGGTAGTACTCGTGGCTGAAGTCGATCTCCTTCTTGCGCTCCTCGTTGATCGTCATCGTGCTGATCACGATGTCGACCTTGTCCTCCTGGAGGAAGGGGATCCGGTTCTTGCTGACGGTCTCCACGAACTCCGGCTGCACGCCCATCTTCTGGGCGATCTCCCGGCACAGGTCGGCATCGAAGCCCTCGACCTCGTTGTTCGTCGGGTTCTTGAAGCCGAAGGCGATGACGTCGAACTTCACGCCACAGACGAGCTTGCCCTTCTGCTGGATCTTGGCCATCGTCGATTCGGCGGCAAAGCTCGCGCCGCCACCGGCGCCCGAGGCCGCGGGCGAGCTCGCGCCCGGTCCTGCCGTGCAGGCCCCGAGGGCCAGGGCAAGCGCGCCGAGCCCGGCGATCAGTCGTCGCATCGTCTCTCCTCCATGTGCGAGTCCGCGGTCGTCAGTGCCGCAGGATGGTTCCGAGGAACCGCTTGGTCCGCTCGTGCTCCGGTTCGCTGAAGAAGTGCTCCGGCGTACCCGTCTCGACGATCTCACCCTGGTCCATGAAGATCACCCGATCCGCCACCTCGCGGGCGAAGCCCATCTCGTGGCTGACGACCATCATCGTCATGCCCTCCCGCGCGAGGTCCCGCATCACGTCGAGGACCTCCTTGATCATCTCCGGATCGAGGGCCGACGTCGGCTCGTCGAAGAGCATGATCCTGGGCTCCATGCACAGGGCGCGAGCGATCGCCACGCGCTGCTGCTGCCCGCCGGACAGCTGGGTCGGCAGGGCGTCCGCCTTGTCCGGGATCCCGACCTTCTCCAGGAGCCGGCGGGCCCGCTCCTCGGCCGCCGCCCGGTCCAGCTTGAGGACGTTCATCGGGGCGAGCGTCAGGTTGCTGAGGACGGTCAGGTGCGGGAACAGGTTGAACGACTGGAAGACGACGCCGATCTCGCGACGGACGGCGTTGACGTTCAGCTTCGGATCGCTGAGCGAACGACCGTCCACCACGACTTCCCCGGAATCCACCGTCTCGAGCCGGTTGACGCACCGCAGCAGCGTGCTCTTGCCGGAGCCGGACGGGCCGATGACGACCACGACCTGGCCACGATCGACCTGCATCGAGACGTTCTTGAGCACCCGGAGCGAGCCGAACGATTTCGAGACGTCGCGCACGTCGATCATGGCGCCGGCTGCCGGCGGGGAAGCCGGACGCGCACCCGCCGGTCGCGCAGCGGCAGCGGCAGCCGCCGCCTTGTCCTCCGGGTTGCCAAGCATCGACGCGATCCTAGCACCGGGCATTCCGGCGTCAACGCCGGCACACACGCCGGACGGCACCTTCCGGGACCTGCGCGAGGGCCACAATTGCACCGGTCGTGCTGATCGGTCAGCTCATGCGGGCGAAGTCCGCCGTGCCCCGCTTGATGAACCGCCCGTGGCCCTTGCGGCCGGTGAACGCGCCGTTGCGCACGATCACCGAGCCGCGCGACAGGACGACCTCGGCGGCCCCCTGGACCTGACGTCCCTCGTAGCACGAGTAGTCGACGTCCATGTGATGCGTCCGGGCGGAGATGGTCCGCTTCCGGTTGGGGTCGTAGATCACCAGGTCGGCGTCCGAGCCGATGGCGATCGCTCCCTTCCGCGGGTACATCCCGAACAGCCTCGCCGGCGCTGTCGAGGTGATCTCGACCCAGCGCTCCCGGCTGATCCGCCCGGGGACCACGCCGCCGTCGTGCA
>JACDAV010000277.1 GCA_013695255.1 Chloroflexota bacterium | reverse complement strand
TCGGCTTCGAGACTGTCGAGGCGGGCGGAGATGAGCGCGTTCAGCGTGTCCGGGACCTCGAGGTGGTTCAGGTCGCCGACCGGGCGGAAGGCGTCGCCGGACCGTTCGATCCGCCCGTCGAGCAGCAGCTTCCGAACCGTCTCGACGGCGTACAGCGGGATGCCCTCGGCGCGGGTCAGGAGCGCGTGCCGCACTTCGGGCGGCAGCCCCGGCACGATGCCGGTCAGCAGGTCGTCCATCGCCCGATCGGGAAGCGGATCCAGCGAGAGCGCGACGAAATTCCGTCGCCCGGCGCCCCAGTCGCGATGGCGGTCGAGGAAGTCCGGCCGAGCCAGCGTCAGGAGCATGATCGGGCTGGACAGGGACCACTCGGCGAGGTGCTCGATGAAGTCGAGCACGCCCTGGTCCGCCCAGTGGATGTCCTCGAAGACGAGCACGGTCGTGCCGCGGTCGCTGACCCGCTCGAAGAACGTCCGCCAGGCGGCGAACAGCTCCTCCCGCTCCAGGCCGCGGATCTCCTCGACGCCCAGCAGTCCGAGGAGCTTCGGCTCGATCCATCGTCGCTCCGCTTCGTCCGGCACGTGCTCCTCGATGGCGGCCGCGATCTTCGCCCGGGTCGTCGCCGGATCGTCGTCCTCGGCCAGCCCGGCCCGCTTCCGGACCATCTCGCCGAGGGCCCAGAACGTGATCCCCTCGCCGTAGGCCGGCGACCGGCCCTGGTGCCAGAAGATCGGGTCGACGAGGCCGTCGATGTACTTCAGGAACTCCCAGGTGAGCCGGCTCTTGCCCGTCCCGGCGGCGCCCGTCACCGAGACGAACCGGAGCCGCCGCTCACGACCGGTCGCGTGCAGGAAGTCCTTCAGCAGGCGGAGCTGCTCGTCCCGTCCGACGAACGGGGGCTCGAGCCCCTCGGACCGGCCGACGCCACCGATCTTGGCCACCACCCGCCGGGCGAGCCACGCATCGACGGGCGCCGACTTCCCCTTGAGCACCTGCTCGCCGGCCGGCTCGTAGGCGATCGCGTCGGCGGTCGCCTTGAAGGTCGCCTCGCCGACCAGGACCGACCCCGGCGGAGCGACCGACTGCAGCCGGCTGGCCGTGTTGACGAGGTCGCCGGCGACGAGCCCCTGCCCGACCGCCCCGACGGTCACCGCCGCGGACCCGGTGAGGACGCCTGCCCGCGCCTGGACGGCGGTCTCGCCCGAGCCGCCGAGGTCGCGGACGACGTCGACGAGGTCGAGGGCGGCGCGGACTGCGCGCTCGGCGTCGTCCTCGTGGGCGACCGGTGCGCCCCACACCGCCATCACCGCGTCGCCGATGAACTTCTCGACCGTGCCGCCGTATCGGGCGATGACCTCGCGGCACAGATCGAAGTAGCGGGTCAGCAGCTCGCGCACGGCCTCGGGGTCGCGGTCCTCGGCGAGACCGGTGAAGCCGACGAGGTCCGCGAACAGGACGGACACGAGCCGGCGCTCCGCGAGGCCCCTGCCGGCGTTCGTGGCCCGCCCGGTGTCGACGGGTGGCCGCTTCGTGGACCCCAGCGCCGCGTCCGAGGTGAGCTGACCGCCGCACTCGCCGCAGAACCGCACGGCCGGGTCGTTGGGCGTGCCGCACGACGGGCAGGCGCGCTGGAGACGGGTTCCGCACTCGCCGCAGAACTTGCGTCCCGCCTCGTTCGCCGCCCCGCAGCTCGGACAGTTCACGCGCACTCTCCCGGGCTGGGTGGTGTCGGCTGAGGGAGCGTACCCCACGCGGCGCGGTCCGGCGGCCGGCCGACGTGTCGCGGCGGGCCCGGGCGCGGGCCAGCCCCTTCAGCGCGCGGGAAACCCGGGGTTTCCGTGCGACCGTCCGGAGTTGCCCGGCAACTATTCCTGGTCGATCCGGCGGTACAAGCGCTGCTCGCGGGCCCGTCCTCCGCCGGCCATGGGCTCACCACGCTCAGTCCGTCGCCGCGGTCGGCGCCCACGGTGCCTTCTGGCCTTCGAAGCTCACCAGACAACCGTGGGACAACTAGCGGGCGAGGGAACAAGCGTGAACGGCGTGCCGCCCGGCGACTCCTGATGGCGGACGGACTCAGCCCGGGACGAGGCCCTCGCCGCCAGCCTGGCGGGGGCGATCCGGCGGCGCGGGGTCCCGGCGTCCGTCGCCCCAGACCTCCGGGCCGCAGAAGAACGGCCGCGCCCGCGGGCCGGGGATCGAGGCCGGATCCGCCTGCCACCGGGCGAGGATGCCGGCCAGCCAGGCGTCGATCTCGGCGAACTCGGTCCAGCGGTGGAACGGCCAGCCGTATTCCAGGCACAACCGCACGAGCGAGTGCTTGGCCCAGACCACGTCGCTGTACCCGGCCGCGTACCGGTCGCTCTCGCCGTCGCCGATGAACACGACGGCGCGGCCGGCGACCTGGTGGGCCAGGACGCGGTTGCGCTTGCACGTACCGCACACGAAGCACCTCGGATGGCCGTTGGGGAAGGCGATCGAGGGCCGGCCGTCGGGCCCAAAGGTCGTGCTGGCCGTGACGACCGGCACGTCCGCGACCCCGAGCGCCCGCAGCGCCGGCTCGATGAAGAAGCCGAACCCGTCGCTCACGACCTCGACCGGGATCCCGGCTTCCTGCGCGCGCCGGGCGACGCGCACGAAAGCCGCGTCGTGCGGCTGGCGGGCGGCCAGGGCCGCGAGCTCCGCCGGGTCCCCCCTGATGAGCCCGATCTCCCACTCCATGAGCCCGCGCGAGCCGATGAGCCCGGCGTCGTACTCGGCGGCGCGTGACTCCCACTCGGCCGTGACGAACTCGGCCATCAGTGTGTCGGACACGTCCGTCCGGGCGATCGTGCCGTCGTAGTCGACGAGGATCGCGAGCGGCGGCTGTCCGTCGAGCAGCGGCCGGATCGGGGCGGTCATGCCGTCCTCCGGCGGCCCGGCATGCCATGCCGCGTGCCGGCGGCCCGGGTCACGAGGATCCCGGCCACGATCACAGCACCGCCCAGGATCTGCGCGGGCCGGATCGGCTCCGCGAGGACGAGCGCGCCGAGCACGACCGCGAACGCCGGCACGAGGAACTGGAAGGCGGTGATGCGGGTGGGGCCGAGCAGCTTCACCGCGTGGAAGACGATCACGTTGGCGAACGCCACGGGCAGGACCGCTGAGTAGAGCACCGCGGCCCACACGGGCGCCGTCACCTCGGACCAGTCGAGGGTCGCCAGCTGGGCACCGCCCGGCACGATCAGGAACCCGGCGCCGACGGTCACCGCCCAGGCCGTCGTCCGGAGCGGCGAATGGCGGCGCAGGATCGGTGCCCCGAACGAGGTGTAGAGGGCCCAGCAGACCGCTGCACCGAGCGTCAGGACGTAGCCCAGGAGAACGCCCCCGAGCCCGAGTCCCTGGCCGCCGACGACGACGATGCCGACGCCCGCGAACGAGACGAGCGCGCCCGCGAGTTTGAGTGGCGTGAGCGTGTCCGACCCGGCCACGACCGCCAGCAGGGCCGTCAGTACCGGCGTCGCCGCGATCAGCAGGGCCGAGTCTCCCGCGGTGATGCCCTGCAGACCGGTCGCCCAGAGCACCTGGTAGACGCCGAACCCGAGGATCCCGACCACGCCCATCGCCGCCAGATCGCGGACCGGCAGGCGCACGGTCCCCTCCCGCCAGCGCAGGAGCGCCAGCAGGACCAGAGCCGCGAGCCCGAACCGGATCGCCGACATGCCGATCGGCGGCAGCACCATGATCGCCGACTTGACCACGATGAAGTTGCTGGCCCAGACGAGGGTCACGAACACGACCCCGAGCTCGGCCAGCCGTCGCTCAGCCGCGGTCGACGTCGCCAGACGGGCCGTAGCGGCGATTCGGCCGGACATGGCGGGCGGCCTCAGCGGACAACGGCTACTCGCTCACCGAAGGCGGAGGCGACGCTCCGCGAGCCATCCGCCTGAGGTTTTCAGGCGCCCTCCTGGTCCAGCTCGAGCGTCTCCTCGTCCGACTCCTCGGTCAGCTTCAGCCAGACAAACAGCCCGGCCAGCACGACCAGCGGGATGACGATCAGGGCGGCGAGCGTGACGCCGAGCGCGACCGCGACAGTCTTGAGGGCTTTCATCCCGGTTCCTCCTGTGTTCAGGTTCCGGCTGCCGCCGGGGCGCCGGAGGCCGTGCCGTGATGGCGAAGCGTCGGACCGTCGGCGATCAGGCGCTCGATGTCCTCCCGGGTGAACTCGGCGAGGATGTGCCGCGAACCGGTCTGGCCGCCGAGGAGCAGGCGGACGACGAACGCGCCCTCCTGCTCGAAGAAGAAGACGTCCCGTGGTCGCTGTTCGTCCATGTACCGGCCCAGGACGCGGAGTGCCGACTCATAGTAGCCCGGCTCCCCGCCGGCCGCGACGGCCTGACCCGGCTCGCCGCGGCCGCGTCGGGCGACCGCCTCGTCCATGAACCGGGCGATGTCCTCGTCGAGGAAGGTCAGCGTCTCCTTGCCGACCGTGCCCATCGTGTCCGACCAGCCGCCCCCGCCGGCCCCGCTCGTGACGAGGCCCTGCACGACGAACCCATCCGGCGCCTCCGTGAGGAGCACGTCGCGCATCGCCCGCTGGTCGAGGAACGCGCCGATCGACCGGAGGACCTCCTCGAAGTCCTGACGCGGGCTGCCCTCGTAGATGCGCACCGGCCCTCGCTCGTCTGTCGTCCCGCGGTGTGGCCGCCCGGGACGGCGCCTCAACCGCCGTCACGACCCGGTCGTCTGGTCGAGCAGCCCCCGGTCCTTGGCGCGATGGAGGCTGACCCGGAAGCCGACGATGGCCGCGAGTGTAACCAGCACCCCGGTGCCCAGCAAGGCGACGACGATCTCGTGCGGCTCCGGGCGGACACGCCCGGTGAACGCGGCGAAGGCCGATCCGGTGCCCCCGATCCCGCTCGGCCCAGCGGGAAAGACGGCCAGCCGGACGCCCTCGATCCACCACGTCAGCGGCGTCAGCCAGCCGACCACCTGGACGGGTGCCGGCAGGACGGACAGCGGGAAGACGGCGCCGGTGACGAGGAACAGCGCGCCAGCGGCCGCCTCGGGATAGGACCATGACTCCTGGCGCGTCTGGATGCACACCGCGGCGAGGAGGATGCCGACGGCGACGATCGTGACCAGCCCGCCGAGCATCACCGGCAGCAGGAGCGGCCAGTCGATCCGGCCGGCGTCGAGGGGCACGCCGAGCGCCAGAACGCCGACGGACAGGGTGATCGCCGCGCCCATGCCGCCGACGGCGATCCGGGCGACGCCGCGACCGAGGAGCACGGTCAGGAAGTCGGACGGGCTGACGACCACGTACTTCAGCATCCGGTAGCGCTCGCGATCGTCCAGGACCGCCCACGCCAGACCCGCGATCCCGGCGATGACGAAGGCCCACAACGCTGTCCCGACGACGACGAAGCCGCGGAACTCGCGGGTCGAGGCGCCGCCGATCACCTCGATCATCACGACGAAGATCAGCGTCGTGCTGAGCGGCTTGGCGACCGAGTAGATGAAGAACAGGATCGGGTCCGTCCAGTTCGCCTCGGTCTGCCAGCCCAGCCTGGCGGCCGTCATGAAGCTCCGCCGCAGGTCGCGCAGGCCCCGACCGCGGGTCCGTGCGGGGTCGAAGCCGCCCCACTCGGGCGAGCCGAGCGCCGGCGGGGCCGTGGGCGCGACGGGAGCATCGGCGGTCATCGGCCGCGCCTCACTGCCAGCGGATCGTCAGCCGGCCCTCGCGGCGGGCCAGCCGCTCGAGGGTCCGGAGCATCCAGCGCGCGAGCGACAGGAAGACCACCGTCATGACGACGAGGATGAGCGCCTCGACCTCTGGCGGCGGCGTACCGACGGGGTAGGCCGCGTCGGCGAAGGCGAGCTGGCGCATCGCGTCGAGGCCCACGGCCAGCGGCAGCAGCGCGATGGCCAGCGCGCCGAGCATGCCGAGCCGGCCGACCGGGAAGTTGAGCCCGGACACGAAGTAGACCGGCTCCTGGAGGAACTGGGTCAGGTGATACGCCTCCCGACCCCACATCAGGAACAGGCTGGCCAGCACCATGCCGAGCCCGTACAGCGCGGTCAGGGTCAGGAAGAAGACCGCCAGCAGCAACAGCCACTGGTCGACCGCGAACGTGACGCCGTAGACGACCGTGGCCACGACGAGGACCACGGCCGCCCGGCTGCTGCTCATCACCATCCCGCCGACCGCCATCCCGAGCAGCACCGCGACGATGTCCATCGGGGCGGCGAAGTAGAGCTCGAGGTTGCCCTGGCTCTTCTCCCACCACAGCTGGCTCGCCATCATCCAGATGACGTTCAGCCAGAAGGCCGTCATCGCCCCACCCAGGACGACGAAGCCGACGTACTCGGGCGGCGCCTGGAGGGCGCGATAGACGAACACGAACGCGGACGTGGTGAGGAACGGCAGGAGGATCTCGAAGAACAGCCACGACTTCTCGCGGGCAAGACCCCGCACGCGCGGGTAGGCGCGGCCGGCCACGGTGCGCAGGTTGGTCATCAGGATCTGGCGCTGGGTCCACTCGGCGGCCGCCTGCGGGCTGGCGGTCGGGCGGTGGACGTAGGGATTGCCGCTCATACGAGCTCCTCTTCGGCCGGCTCGTCCTCGCGTCGAGGCTGGGGGTTGGCGGCCCGGCCCTGCGGCGGTGTCTCGTCGCGGCTGGCATCCGGCGCGTCGTCGAAGCCGCGGCCGACGAGCTCGACGAAGACGTCCTCGAGCGTCGGCTCCGACTTGCGGAGCGCCAGGATCTGCGCGCCCAGGCCGCCGAGCGCGCCGACGACACCCCCGAGCGCGGCGTCGTCCTCGAGCACCAGGTTGACCGAGACGGACTGCCGATCGCCCTGCCCGTTGCCCTCGTCGGACGCGGCCGCCGAGGCGGCGACGACGCCCGGCAGCCGGGCAAGCGACGCCGTCCCGCCGTCGAGCCGGTCCAGCTCGAGCCGGAAGATCGATTCGCGCTGGACGCGGTGCTTGAGCTCCGCCGGGGAGCCGATGGCCAGCACTCTGCCGTGATCGACGATCGCGATCCGCTCGCACAGCTCGTCGACCTCGGCCATGTAGTGGCTGGTCAGGAGCACGGTCCGGCCGGGCACGGCGGCTTTCCAGCTCAGGATCAGCTCTCGAACGGCGCGCGCCGCCGACACGTCGAGACCCAGGGTGGGCTCGTCGAGGAAGAAGATCCACGGATCGTTCAGGAGCCCGCGCGCGAAGTTCATCTTCTGGCGTTGGCCGGTCGAGAGGGTGCTGACCTTCTGGCGGCGCTGCTCGTCGAGGCCCACGGCGTCGATCAGCTCGTCGACCCGGCGCCAGCCGTCGCGCGAGCCCAGCCCGTAGAACTGGCTGAACATCCAGAGCTGCTCGCGCACCTCGAGGATGCCGTAGCCGGACTGCTCGCCGCCCGCCACCATGTTCATGATCCGCCGGATCTGCTTCGTCTGGTGGACCACGTCGAAGCCGAAGATCCGGGCCTCGCCGGTGGTCGGCAGCAGGAGCGTGGTCAGGATCTTGATCAGCGTCGTCTTGCCCGCGCCGTTCGGCCCGAGCAGCCCGAAGAACTCGCCCGGGGCGACCTCCAGGTCGATCCCGTCGAGGGCGACGACGTCGTTCGGCTTCGCGCGGTAGACGCGGCGGAGGGCGTGCGTCTCGATGGCGAGCGGAGCGGTGGCGGACATACGGCTCCCGTCGGAGGGGTGTGCGGGGTGGCCGAGTATACCCGCCGACCATTGAAGCCGGCCTCGGCCGGCAGCCGTTCAGCTCCGCGTCAGCACCAGTGTCCTGGCCAGCTCGCCGGCGACACGAGCGTCGTTGACGATCAGGGCGATGTTCGCCCGAACGGAGGCCCCCTCCGTCAGCACGGCGACGCGGGCCAGCAGCCAGGGCGTCAGGGCCGGCCCGGCGATGCCGTCGCGGCCGGCCTCCTCGATCGCGCGCTCCACCGCCGCCTCCATCTCCTCGCGTGCGAGCGCCTCGCCCGCCGGCACCGGCACGGTCACCAGCACGGAGCTACCCAGCCCGAGCCCCAGGTGCATCGCGACCATGCGCGCCGCGGCTGCCACATCCGGCACGGTCAGCGGCGCCCGGATGCCGCTCGACCGGGCGTAGAAGCCGGCGACCTGCTCCTGCCCAACCGCGACGACGGGCACGCCGCGCGTCTCGAGGTACTCCAGCGTGGCCGGCACGTCGAGGATCGCCTTGGGCCCGGCACACACGACGGCCATCGGCGTCCGGGCCAGCTCCTCGAGATCGGACGAGACGTCGAGCGTCGCCCGGGACGTAGCGCCGCTACGCCCACCGAAGGCGCCGCGGTGCACCCCGCCGATGCCTCCGGTGGCGAAGACGCGGATGCCAACCGCATGGGCGGCGATCATGGTGGCCGAGACCGTCGTGGCGCTCCACCCGCCAGCCGCGAGCGCCGCGGCAAGGGTCGGGCGCGCGGCCTTCCGGACTGAGCCCGTCGGCGCCGTCGCGAGCGCTTCGAGGTCGTCCGTCGCAAGCCCCACCAGCAGCCGCCCATCGTGGATGGCTACGGTCGCCGGGACCGCGCCGGCGGTGCGGACGGCCGCCTCCGAGGCCCTCGCGACCTCGAGGTTCGCGGGGTGCGCCAGGCCGTGGCTGATGAGCGTCGATTCGAGCGCGACGACCGGCTGCCCCGCGGCCAGGGCGTCGACGACCTCGGTGGCGACCTGCAGCGGCAGCACGGTCGGAAGGGTACGCCCCGCTGGTCGGCTCAGACGATCGGCAGCTCCGCCGTCCCGCCGATCAGCTGGCGGGCGGCCGCACGGTGGCCGGCGAGCGCAGCCCGGTGGAGCGCTGCGGTCAGCGACAGGCCGGCGGCGCGGCCGGTCAACCAGGCCAGCAGGAAGCCGGCGTCGAACGCGTCGCCGGCGCCGGTCGAATCGAGCGTCGCGACGTGCGCGGTCGCGACCTCGAACCGCAGCCGCCGGCCTTCCTCGAGGGCCACCACGGTGGCGCCCTCGGCGCCGCGCTTGACCACCGTCACGGGCGCGAGCTCGAGGAGGACCTGCGGCCCGTCGCGCCCGACGGTCCCGCCGAGGACGGCGTCGGCCTCCGCGGCGGTCGCGAACAGGATCTCCGGCCGGACGAGCCCGATAAGCTCCACGGCCGCCCGGCGCCCGCCCGCCACGAGCGGCGCGATCGACGCCAGGTCGAGCGAGACGGCCGCGCCTGCGGCCCGCGCGAGATCCACCGCTCGGCGGCCGGCGTGACCGAGGGGTTCGCCGAGGAGCGAGTAGGCGGGCAGGTGGAGCGCGTCTGCCCCGCGAAACCAGGCGGCCTCGAGGCCGTCCGGGCGCAGCCGATCGGCCGCGCCGCGGTCCGCCACGAAGGACCGCTCGCCGCCGGGTCCGAGGACGACGCCGATGCGGCCGGTTCGCGCGCCGGCAACACGGGCGACGCGGGCGACCACGCCGTCCGTTCGGACCGACTCGACGAGCGCCCGGCCGGCCGGGTCCCGGCCGACCGCGGCGACGAGCGTCGTGCGCGCCCCGAGCCGTGC
>JACDAV010000247.1 GCA_013695255.1 Chloroflexota bacterium | reverse complement strand
GGTCGGGGTCGGGCACCCGGACGATGCGTTTGGACTCGTCTTTAACGTGCCGGAAGCCGTACGGAGCGTGTCCAAACCGGTCGCCACGGGCGCGCCGCGCCTCGCGGCCGGCTCGGGCTCGCTTCTTTGCCTTCTGTAGCTCCATCCGTCCGAAGATGCTACCGATAAAGGCGAACGCCTCGGCGGCGGGATCGTCGCCATCGCCGATCGCGAGCGCGCCGCCTGTTGTGACGATGCGGACCTGGTGGCGCTGTGCGGCGTCTTGGAGCCGGATGAGGTCGCGCGGGTCGCGGTAGAGGCGGTCAACGTCGTAAGCGTAGACGGCCGAGATGCTGCCGGCCTCCATGTCGGCCAGCAGCCGCGCGTACTCCGTCCGCTTGGCGGACTTGGCGACATCGGCCGAAAGCCCCCAGTCCGAGTACTCCCGGACGTCGCCGTTGTGTCCGTCCTGCTGGGCGAGTCGGTGAACGGCTGCCAGTTGCGCGTCCTTTGAGATGTCGCCCGGCGACTCGGCGTCGACGTACGACCGACGGATGTAGGCGGCGGGGTAACGGTCCATGCTGCCCACGGTACAGCATTATTCTACCTTGTCAAGAACCCCGGCGGCTACTGCGGCACCGGCGGCACCGGCGTGGCCTGCCCGGTCGGCGCGGGCGTCAGCGGAGGCTAGCTCCCGTCGCCGCCTGGCCGACCGTGACGGCCCCGACGTACGCTGTGCCGATGCGATCGAAGCTCACTGCCGCTTTCGCGGGTCCGCTTATCAGCCGCCATGGCCCGCAGACCGGGCCACGGTGCGTATCGGAGCGCCACACACCTTGAAGGGCCATCCGTCAGAGCCGAGCCCTGACCGAGGCTACGACGATCGCCCGGAGGCCTGGCTCGTGCGTCACGGCGAGACCGAGTGGTCGCGGCTCGGGCGGCACACCGGCTGCAGCGACATCCCGCTGACCGAGCTTGGCCGGCAGCAGGCCCGCGCGACTGGTTCCAAGCTCGGCGGGCAGCGCTTCGCGCTGGTGCTGGCCAGCCCGCTGTCGCGCGCCCTCGAGACGGCCCGGCTGGCGGGGTTCACGGACCAGGTCGAGGTCGACCGGAACCTGGCCGAGTGGGACTACGGAATCTACGAGGGCCGCACGACGGCCGAGATCCGCCAAGAGATCGCCGGCTGGACCGTCTGGACGCATCCGATCGTCGGCGGTGAGTCCGTCGAGTCGGCCGGTGCGAGGGTCGACCGGGTGATCGAGCGGGTGAGGTCGGCCGATGGCGACGTCGCGCTGTTCGCGCACGGCCACATCCTCCGGGTCCTGACCGCACGCTGGCTGGACCTTGCACCGGCCGACGGCCGCCGGTTCGCGCTCCAGACCGCCACGGTGTCCGTCCTGGGGTGGGAGCGCGAGACGCCGGTCATCGAGCGCTGGAATGAATCATGCGCGGCCGCATGACGGCGATCGCCGGTCGTCGCGAACCGATCTCATGAAGCCCTGATGCGGCTGTCCGTCTACGTCGAGACCGGGCGGAAGCGCGTCTACGCGGGACTCCTCGCCTGGCCGGGCTGGGACCGCGGCGGTCGCGACGAGGCCGCGGCGCTGCGTGCGCTCGTTGAGGCAGGACCCCGCTATCGACGAGCACTCGGGCGCGTCGCCGCGGACCTGACGCCGCCCGACGACATCGCCATGCTCGAGGTGGTCGAGCACCCGCGCGGCAACGGGACGACCGACTTCGGGGTGCCCGCGGTGGGGCCATCGACGGACGAGGCCGCCGTCGACCAGGCGGATCTCGGGCGCCTCGTGGCCATCCTCCGCGCTGCATGGGCCGCCCTCGACGCGGCGGGCGAGGCCGCGACCGGGCACCGGCTCCGGAAGGGTCCCCGAGGAGGCGGTCGGGAGCTGGAGGGGATCGTCGAGCACGTCGTGGGTGCGGAGGTCTCGTACCTGTTCAGCCTTGGCGGCACGCGCCGCGAGGCGCCCCAACCGGGCGACCGGGCGGCGCTCGCCGACGAACGGGCCGCGGCCGTGGAGGCGCTCAGCGCGCGGGCGCGCGGCGAGCCGGTCGACATGGGTCGCCGGAGGGCGCGCATCTGGACGCCCCGCTACTTCGTCCGCCGAGCGGCGTGGCACGTGCTCGATCACGCCTGGGAGATCGAGGACCGGACCCTCCCCTGACGCCGCCTGACGCGGCCCGGCTCTCCCTTGACGCGGGACCGCAGCACCGCCGACAACCGCGTCGTTCACGCCTCGCTGACCGATGACGGCCGCGCCCGGGTTCGAGCGGCGGCTCGGACGCACCTGCGTGGCATCCGCGATCACTTCACCGGGCTGCTGACCGACGAGCAGCTTCGCGACGTGGCTGGCGCGCTCGAGGTCATCACCCGGCCCGCACGAGCCGCACTGGGGCAGTACCGCTCCCTCGGGCGATGAGCGCGTTCTCATCGCCGCCCCATGGCCCTCTCAGGCGGCGATACGACGATGACGCCACCCGATCGGCGCCGCGGCGCAGTCGGGGTTGCCATCTCTCGTCTCACGTTCCGCCGGCACGGTGGGACCCGGGAATCCGCGAACGGAGGGACCCACGATGACTCGACATACTCGGATGATTGCAGCGGCGCTCATGGTCGCGCTCCTCGCGCTCGGCGGGTGCGACACGCCGACACGAGCCGGGCGAGCAGCACGGCAGCCAACCCATCGGCCGCGCCAACGGGCGGCAGCTCGCCGTCGAACGCGTCAACGAACGACGGGGCCGCCTCCCAGCCGGCCACGAGCGGCAGCACGGCTTCACAGTCGGCAACGGCCACGGCCGACGCGTCCAGCCCCCCCGACGAGGGAGGCGAGCTCGCTCCCGTGAGCGAGGCCGACCCGATCGCCAACGGCAGCTTCGTCTCGCCCCTGATGGAGCGCTTCGGCGATGTGCGGATCGGCCGAGGCAGCTTCGTGGCCGGGAACAGCACTCTGCGCGCGGACCCCGAGGCCGCGGTCTGCCTGGGATCCGAGTCGAATGTGCAGGACAACGTCCTGATCCTGGCGCTGCTCGGCGAGTCGCATACGCACGGGCCTGGCGAGTGCGCCGAGCTTGCCGCCGAGAGCGGCGACCGCACGAGCCTCGCCCACCAGGCCGTGGTCACGAACTCGACGATCGGCGATTTCGCGTTCATCGGCTTCCGGGTGGAGATCCGCGACGCGGTCGTGGAGGACGGTGCGTTCATCCTCCACGGCGCGTTCATCGAGGGGGTCACCATCCCGGCCGATTCGCTGGTCGCCATTGGCCAGCGGGTCACCACGCAGGAGCAGGCCGACGCGCTGCCCAAGCTGACCGAGGACAACAACGAGTTCAAGCAGGAGGTCCTGGAGGTGAACGCCGAGTTCGCCGAGGGCTACATCGAGCTGTTCGAGGACGGGGGGCATGAGGCGGTCACTGGGGTGAGCTCGGGGCCCCAGACGGAATGGAACCCCAACCCGGCGGAGCCCACGTTGGGCGAGAACGTGCGGCTCGAGCCGTTCGCCCGCATCGTCGGCGACGTCCGACTCGGCGCCGACAGCACCGTCGGCCGGCGCACCTCGATCCGCGCCGACGAGGGCGCCCCGATCGTCATCGGGCCCCGGGCGGAGATCGAGGACCGGGTCACCTTCCATGCGCTGCGCGGCACGTCACTCACCGTGGGCAGCGACCTGAACACGGACGACAACGTCGTCTTCCATGGTCCGCTCACGGTCGGCGACCGGTTGACCATCGGGGACGACGCCATCCTCTTCAGGTCCGAAGTGGGCAACAACGTGACGATCGGCGAACGAGCCATCGTCGTCGGCGTCACGCTGCCGGACGGCACGACGGTGCCCGAAGACGCGGTGATCACGACCCAGGGGCAGGTCGACGCGCTCATCGACTGAGCAGCGCCGTGTCACGGGGCGCTCCACGGCTTTTGGTGACACGCATCGGCGTAGTACAGGAAC
>JACDAV010000122.1 GCA_013695255.1 Chloroflexota bacterium | reverse complement strand
GTGTTCCGGCGTGGGATCTCCGAGGAGGCCTTCGATGCCCTCGCCCGGCGGACACTCGCCCATCCGGCCTTCATGGTGGCGAGCGACGGGCTGTACCACGGCGCGCGGCCGCACCCACGGGGCTACGGCTGCTATGCGCAGGTGCTCGGCGCGTTCGTCCGGGACCGGCGTCTCGTGACGCTCGAGCGGGCGGTCCATCTCATGAGCGGGCTGCCGGCCGAGCGCTTCGGCATTCACGACCGGGGGCGGATCGCCGAGGGGCTGGCCGCCGACCTCGTGGTGTTCGACCCGCTCACGGTCGGCGCGCAGGCGACCTGGGAAGCGCCGCGGGCCTCGGCCGTCGGGATCGACGCCGTCATCGTCAACGGACAGGTCGTTGCCGAGGCGGGCCGCCCGACGGCGGCGCGACCCGGTAGAGTCATCCGTGCCGAGAACCGCCGCCGTGGACGTCGCTCCACCAGCAGCCCATCATCGATAGCCGCCGAGGGGCCATGAGCCAGGCACCAGCCGGGAATGCCGACCGGTCCGCCCACGACCCGACCATCATTCGCGGCGGAGCGCGGCCGGGAACGCCCCTCCTGTCGGTCAGGGATCTGCACGTCGAGTTCGCCGGACGAGGACGCGTGGTGCGGGCCGTCCGGGGTCTCTCGTACGACATCGGGCCGGGCGAGACCATCGGGCTGGTCGGCGAATCCGGGTCGGGCAAGAGCGTCAGCGCGCTGTCGCTCCTGGGGCTGCTGCCCAAGCATGTCGGCAAGGTGACCGCGGGCAGCGCGGTCTTCCAGGGGCAGGACCTCCTGCACCTCCCGGAGGACAAGCTGCGGCGGATCCGCGGGGCCCGGATCGCGATGATCTTCCAGGATCCGCTCTCGAGCCTGAACCCGGTCCTGACCATCGGACGGCAGATTACCGAGGCGATCGAGACGCATCGCGGCGTCAGCATCCGGGAGGCCAGGAAACGGGCCGTCGCGCTGCTGGACCTGGTGGGCATCCCGGCAGCTGCGTCGCGCATCAACGACTACCCGCACCAGTTCAGCGGCGGGATGCGCCAGCGGGCCATGATCGCCATGGCCCTGAGCTGCGAGCCGAGCCTGCTGGTCGCGGACGAGCCCACCACCGCCCTGGACGTCACGATCCAGGCCCAGATCCTCGAGCTCCTGCGCCGCCTGCGGACGGAGCTCGGCATGGCCGTCCTGCTCATCACCCACGACCTCGGCGTCGTCGCCGGCTTCGCCGATCGGCTGGCGGTGATGTACGCCGGTCGGCTCGTGGAGCTCGGCCCGGCGGAGACGATCCTCGCCGACCCGGCGCACCCGTACACCATCGGCCTGCTGCGGTCCCTGCCCCGCCTCGACCGCCCGCGGCAGGCGGCCCTGACCCCGATCGAGGGCTCGCCACCAGACCTCGCCTCGAGCCTCGATGGCTGCCCGTTCGCTCCGCGCTGCGCGTGGCGTGTCGACCGCGGCTGGACGGATGCTCCTCCGCTCGTCCTTGCCGGTGGCGAGCGGCTGGCCGACGCCGCCCTGGTCGGGCACGAGGTCGCGTGTCACAACCAGCCCACGCGTGAGGAGGCGCTCGCCGGCCTCCCGTTGACCCCGGGCTTCCTCCCGGCGCCGCCGCCCGACAGCCTGGTGATCGAGGAGGAAGTGGTATGAGCCCCGCGCCGGCCTCGACGGCAGCCGGCTCCGCGACCATCGCTCCAGCCGGCGGCAACGGGCCGGACGGACCCCTCCTCACCGTCAAGGACCTGCAGGTCTATTTTCCGATCCTGACCGGGGTGCTCCGCCGCCGAACCGGCTGGGTCAAGGCCGTGGACGGTGTGTCGTTCCACATCGACCGCGGCGAGACGCTCGGCCTGGTGGGTGAATCCGGCTCCGGCAAGACGACGATCGGACGCACCATCGTGCGGATCATGCAGCCGCTCGAGGGCTCGATCCACCTCGGCGGCAGCGATCTTCTGGCGCTCAGAGGCGAGGACCTCCGGCGCCGACGGCGGCGCTTCCAGATGGTGTTCCAGGACCCCTACTCGAGCCTCGATCCCCGCCAGACCGTCGGTGAGATCCTGGCCGAGCCCCTGCGGGTCCACAACCTCGCATCCGGCAAGGCACGCCAGGCGCGCGTGGTCGAGCTCCTCGACCTGGTCGGCCTCGAGGCGTCGTTCGTCGAACGCTACCCCCACGAGTTCAGCGGCGGGCAGCGGCAGCGGATCGGCATCGCCCGTGCGCTCGCGGTCGAGCCGGAGCTGATCGTCTGCGACGAGCCGATCAGCGCCCTCGACGTGTCCATCCAGGCGCAGGTCATCAACCTGCTCGAACGGCTGCAGGCGGACCTCGGTCTGACCTACCTGTTCATCGCCCACGACCTCGCGGTTGTTCGCCACATCGCCGACCGCGTCGCGGTGATGTATCTCGGCAAGATCGTCGAGGTCGCGCCCTCCGACCTGCTCTATCAGCAGCCGCTCCATCCGTATACGGTCGCGCTGCTGTCCGCCGTGCCGGTCCCGGACGCCCGGACCGAGCGCTCCCGCCGCCGGATCATCCTGAGGGGCGATATCCCGAGTCCGGCGAACCCGCCGACCGGCTGCCGCTTCCATACCCGCTGCTGGCTGCGAGAGCGGCTGAAGAATCCCGAGATCTGCGCGACCACCGATCCGCCCCTCGCGCCGATCCCGCAGGCCACGCCGGATCAGACCGTGGCCTGTCACTTTGCCAGCGAGCTGAACGAGCACCGTCCGCGTGACGTCGTTCCCGAGGTCGAGGAAACGCCGGTCATCGCGCCCGTCCAGGGCTAGGGGCGCAGCGCATCACGGACGTCAGCCGCGACAACGGTCGGGTCTATGCCGGCTCGATCACGATCGTCCAGAGGCAGTCCGGATTGGTCGCGACCTCCACGGAGTACCTCCCGCCCGCCAGGTTCCTCATCTCGTACACCGGCTCGACGATGATGCCGAGCTTGTTGGCGTCGCCGTCGTACAGCGTGACGAACGGGATCACCTGGTTCGACTCGCACACGGAAACGGTCATCTGCGCCGAACCCGCCGGGAGCTCGAACTCGGCGGAGGTCCCATTGCCCAGGCCGGAAATTTCGATGGTGGTGCCGTTCAAGGACACGGTGGGCCGGCCGGCGACCCGCGAGGGACGCTGCGTCGCGGGTGAGCTTGCGGCCGATCCGTCGGGCACCGGCGTGCCGGTGAACCCGGGCGGCGCGCTGGGCTCGCAGGCCGCGATCGCGCCGAGGATGAGGCCGGCCGCGATGAACCGCCGCGCGCCGTGCAGCGGTCCGGGCGAGGCGTGCCTGACGACGGGCATTCGGCTCACGCGCGCTTCGTTGCTCGCGGGTCGATCGCGTCGCGCAGCCCATCGCCGATGAAGTTGACCGCCAGCACGGTGGTCGTGATCGCGATGGCCGCGGGCACCCACTGCCACGGCAGACGGGTGAGCACGACCGGACTGACCGCCTCGGTGATGAGGTTGCCCCAGCTCGCCTCGGGGGGCCGCACGCCGAGACCGAGGAAGCTGAGGCTCGACTCCAGGAGCACGGCGGTGGCGACCCCGAACGTCGCCACGACCGTGAGCGGCCCCAGGATGTTCGGCAGCATGTGGCGCAGGAGGATCGTTCGATCCGGAACGCCGACGACATGGGCAGCGGTGATGAACTCGGATTCGCGCAGGACCAGGAGCTGCCCGCGAACCAGTCGAGCGGTCACCGGCCAGCCCAGAAGCCCGATCACCACGATCACGGAGGCGATGCTCGGGCCGACCACCGCCACGAACACGATGATCAGGAGCAACGGCGGGATGGCCATGATCGTGTCCGTGAAGCGCATGATTGCCTGGTCCACGAAACGGCCGTAGTAGCCCGCCGCCAACCCGAGCAGGGTGCCGATGATCAGGTAGAGCGCGACGGCGCCGAAACCGACGATGATCGACGTCCGACCTCCGTAGAGCACCCGGGCCCAGATATCCCTGGCCGAGACGTCGGTCCCCAGGACGTGCGCCGCGTCGGGCGGTTGCCGCGCACCGGTGCTGAAGTCCACCCAGTTGGGTGGCCACGGCGTCAGCAGGGGCGCGAAGAGCGCCATGAGCAGGATGGCCGACAACATGATCAGACCGACGATGGCCAACCGGTAGCGGAAGAACCGACGGAGCGCGGCGCGCCTCGGCGAGACCTGGTAGCCGACTACCTGGGGCGCCCCGAGGCCGACCGGCAGCTTCGCCATCTCGCCCTCGGGCAACGAGGTCGCGAGCGCGCTGGGATCATTTAGCTGGGTCATACCGCACCCGGGGATCGGCAACCGCGTAGCCGATGTCGGCGATGATGTTGGCCGCCAGGACCGCGACCCCCGTGATCAGGATGATGCCCATCATCAGGGAAGGATCGCGCGCGCCGGCCGCTTTGACGGCGAGCTGGCCCATGCCGTTCCAGGCAAAGATCTGCTCCGTGATGACGGCCCCGGCGACGGCCTCCGGGATCAGGAGGGCCACGATCGTGATGATCGGGATGAGGGCGTTCCGGAACGCGTGTCGCCCGATCACCCTCCGCTCCACGAGGCCCTTGGAGCGAGCCGTCGTCACGTACTCGCTGTTGAGGACCTCGAGCATGCTGGCACGCGTGTAGCGGACCAGCGGAGCCGCGTTGACCACGGCCAGCACCGAGGCGGGCAGGATCAGGTGATGCAGCAGATCGGGCAGGTCCGTCCGCCCGACGGTGTGCACCTGGCCGGTCGGCAGCAGGTGCAGGTTGACGGCGAAGACGTAGATGGCGATCAGGGCGAGCACGAAGACCGGAGTCGAGGCCAGAAAGATGGCCGTGGCGTTGAGGCCGTAATCCAGCTTGGAATACTGGCGCACGGCCGTGATGACGCCGATCGGGATCCCGATGCAGATGGCCATGCCGAGCGAGACGATCATCAGCAGCAGCGTCTGCGGCAGACGGCTGCCGATCTCGTGGACGATCGGGCGCCGCGAGGTGATCGAGAAGCCCAGATCGCCCTGCAGGACGTTGCCGAGCCAGCGGAAGTACTGGTTGGGGAAGACCGGTTGATCGAAGCCGAGCTTCCGCCGCTCGGCTTCGAGCAACGCCGGATTGGCCATCAGGTTGGCCAGCACCTCCGGATTGACGGAGGTCAGCAGCGGATCACCGGGCGAGAGCTTGAGCGCCACGAACCCGATGATGGTGATCCCCAGCAGGACGGGGATCGAGATGAGGATGCGACGCAGGATGTAGGCGCCCATCCGGCCTCCTATGCGATCAACGGAAGGCGGCCGGTGGGCGCCTGGATTGCGTCAGCTGTGGAGCGCTCCGACTACGGCGCGTACGTCCAGTCGAGGATCTTCTGGAACGACTCGCGCTCATTGGGATAGATGGTGAAGCCACCACCCAGCCTCTCCGTGTAGACGTGCAGGTAGTTCGGCTGCCAGAGGTAGATCTCCGGCAGGTTGTCGTTCAGATCGAGCGCCAGCTGGTGCAGGATCTCGTCCTGGGCGTCGCCGGTCGCCGCGGCGGCGGCTTCGAACTGCTCGGTATAGATGCACTCGCCACGGTCCTCCGAGAGCTTCAGCTGGCTGCTGCCCAGGCCGGCGCAATCGTAGTAGATGGCCGACTGATACCAGCCGACACCCTCGCTCCCGCCGAAGCTCAGGAAGGCCTCGAAGTCATTCGTCTTCTGGATCAGGTCGGAGTACGGGGCGGTCGGCAGGGCGGTCAGCTCGACCTTGAGCCCGATGGCCTCCAGGTACTGCTGGAGCGCCGGCGCCGTGACGGTGAAGTTGGGATCCTCGGCCAGCAGCGCCAGCCGGAAGGTCTTGTTCGGGTCCCAGGTCGACTGGCCCAGGAGCTCCTTGGCCTTTTCCGGGTCGAAGTCGTACTTGTTGATGTCGTCATAGACCTTGAAGCCCGGCGGGATCGTGTAGTTGAGGGTCGCCAGACCGCCGAGCACCTGCTCGATGGTCTCCGGGCGGTTGATCGCGTAGGCGACTGCCTGGCGCAGCAGCTTGTCCGTGTTGTTGTTGTTGAAGTTGATGTTGAAGATCCCCACGCCCGGGACGTTCAACTGCTTCAGGCCCGGGACGTTGGCGAGCCCCTCACCCTCCGCGGGCGGGACCCGGATGACCAGGTCGAGCTCGCCGGCGGCAAGCTGCGCGACCGAGACGTTCGACTCCTGGATCTTGTAGACCAGCTCGTCGATCTCAGAGTCCTTGCCCTTCCAGTAGTCCTTCTTGGCGGTGAAGGTCGCGCCGCCGGCGGAGATGGACTCGGAGAAGTCGAATGGCCCGGAGCCGATGGTCTCGCCGGCCGTGCCCAGGCAGAAGGCGCAGGTCAGCGCCTCCTCGGCGGTCAGGTCCTTGAGCTTGTGCTCCGGGAGGATGTAGTAGACGGCCCCGGCGATGCGGCGCAGGAACGTGGCATCCGGCCGCTCGAGCGTGATCTCGATCGTGTGATCGTCGATCTTCTTGAGGCCCTCGGGGACGTTCGTGGTGCCGACCACGCCGGCGCCGCCCTTGACGTTCACCCACATGTCGACCGGGATCTGCTTGAACGCGGTGGGGTTCTGGGCGGACCACGCGATCGTGAAGATGACGTCGTCGACGGTGACCGGCTCGCCATCGCTCCACACCGCGGCCGGGTTGAGGTTGAAGGTGTAGGTCGTCGCATCCTCCGACGCGGTCCACTCCGTGGCGAGATCGGGCAGGATCGTGACCTCGTCGCTGTCGACGTCGACCAGGGTGCTGAAGACGATGTCGGCCATCAACTCCTGGTTGCCGGTGCCGAGGTCGACCGGATGGATGCTGGGCAGGAAGTCGGAGATGCGCGCGAAGCGCAGGACCGTCTTGGCGTCGTCGCTCGGGGGAGCCACCGATTCGGGAGGGGCGGACGGCGGGGCGGAGGCCGGGGCGGACGAGGCCGGAGCGGACGAGGCCGGAGCGCTGCTTGCCTGCGGGCTGGGTGATGCGGCGCTCTGGCATGCCGTGCTGAGCAACGCGATCGCTGCCAGGACGGCGGGGAAACGGGCTCTCATGGGGGTCTCCTCCTCAGCCAGCTGCCCGCACGGGCAAGTGCCTCGGCGAATCCTGCAACCCAACTGCGAGTGTGTCAACTTATTGCAGTGGGAATGCACTTCGCGCGATGACCCCGGCGCGCTGTGTGCGCCCCGGCGCAGCAGCATCGTCGATGAACGGGCCACGTGACAGGGAGGATCGATGGCGATCGAGGCGAGCCACCGCCAGGCGTTCCGCGTCCGGGTCGGGCGACTGCTCGACGGGACGGATGGGTCGGCCATCGAGGACGCGGCGTTGCTCGTGCTCGATGACCGGATCGCCGCCATCGGCGCCAACAGGGCGGTCCCCGAGCCGGAAGATGCGGCCGTGCTCCACCTGCCCGAGGCGACGGCACTGCCCGGGCTGATGGACGCCCACGTCCACGTTGCCCTGCCGCCGACGGTCGACCCCGTCGGCAGCATGGCCACCGAGACGGACGAGGACCTCGTCGTGCGCGGAGCCGCCGCGAGCGAACGCATGGTCCGGGCAGGGATCACCACGGCCTACGACTGCGGCGAACGCGGCATGACCTCGTATCGGATCCGCGATGCCATCGCGCGGGGACTGTGCCTGGGTCCGCGGCTGCTCGTCAGCGGGCGCCCGGTCACGCAGACCGGGGGCCATTGCCACTTCTTCGGGGGCGAGGCGGACGGTGTCGACGGCGTTCGCGCCGCGGTTCGCCGGCTTCTCGAGGACGAGGGCGCGGACGGCATCAAGATCATGGCCACCGGTGGCGGTCTGACTCCCGGCACGGACTCGCGGCAGGCGTCCTATTCCATCGCGGAGCTGGCGTCGGCGGTCGAGGAAGCGCACCGGCTGGGCAAGCGGGTCACCGCCCACGCCCACGGCGTGCCGGGGATCGACAGCGCCTCGAAAGCCGGCATCGATTCGATCCAGCATTGCACGATGCTCGGGGCGGACTGGGCGTGGTCGTTCGACGAGACGGTCGCCCGCGGGATGGTCGAGCGCGGCACGCGGGCCATTCCGACGATCTCGGCCGGAACGCGCTACGAGGTCGAGACCGGCAGGAGCATCGCCCAGCTGCAGCCCAACCCGGGGCGGATGACCCGCGCCGATTGGTGGGCAAACGCGCGGGCGCTCCAGGACATCGGGGTCATGCTGGTGCCGGGCACGGACGTCGGCATCAATTTCACCGACTTCGGCGAGGAGCTCTTCCTCGAGCTCGAGGCGTGGGTGGGGATCGGGCTGGAGCCGGCTCACGTCATCCACTGCGCAACGGGGCGGGCGGCGCAGCACCTCGGCATCGAGGGGCAGACCGGCACGCTGCGGCCGGGACTGCAGGCCGATGTCCTCATCGTCGACGGCGCGCCAGACCGCGAGATCACCGACCTGCGCCGGACGCGCCTCGTCCTCAAGGGCGGCCGGCGGGTCCAGCCCACCCCGCCGCGGCCCAGGCCGGTCCGCGGCGCCGACGCCATTCCGGCCTGAGTCCCGCAGCCGCCGATGAAGGTCCTGCGCGCCGGCGAGGGTGTGAGCCTCGTACGCGACGTTCGCATCCCGATGCGCGACGGCGTCCACCTGGCCGCGGACGTCCGTCCTGCTCTGAGGCCCCAAGGAGAAACGATGGGCAGCCCGACCCCGGCACTCGACCCCGATGGGCCGCTCGAGCTCATCTCCGCCCGCACGCTCTTCACCGACGCCCCGCTCGGGCGGCGCTCGGCGGCGAGCGTCGTTCGCCTCGCGTCGACCGGGCGCCTGCTGATGTGCTATTCGCACGTCGTCGGCGCGGCGCTGCGCAACCAGGCCGCCCTGCTGCTCACCCATTCCGACGACGACGGGGTCACGTGGGCGGAACCCCTCCCCCTCTACGCCTCGCCGGGCTGGTTTTCGCTGGCGATGGGCGGGCTGGCCCGGATCGCGGACGACAACGTCAAGGTCCTGCTGGGCCGCATCCGCCTCGACCTCTCGCTCGGCGGCACGGAGCCGATGACCGGCTGGTACGTCGCGTCGGCCACGAGCCGGGACGGCGGCGACACCTGGTCGGAGCCCTCGCCGGAGATCCGGCTGTTCCCCGAGTGGACCGAGCTGTACGGAGCGAGCAACCCGCATCCGCTGGCGGACGGCCGGCTGCTGTGGGCCGTCATGGGCACCCTCGGTCGTGACGTCGGCTGGCACGCCGGCGTCAGCCGCAGCGACGCCGCCGGGGAGCACTTCGAACCGCCCACGATCATCGCCCGCGCCGATGACCGGGACTACAGCGACATCGACCTGGCGCGGCTCGACGACGGTCGATTCCTGGCGGTGGTCCGCGAGCACCGGACCCGCCAGAGCGTCTGGTCCACCTCCGGCGACGAAGGCGCGACGTGGTCGCCGATCCGTCCGACCGCGTTCAAGGGCTCGAACATCAAGCTCTTCCGGCTTCGCTCGGGCGCCATCGCCTGCGCCTACCGCGACGAGGATCCCGACCGGCGCGGCGTCAGCATCAGCCTGACCCGCGACGGAGGCGAGTCGTGGACCTCGCTCGGCCAGCTCTACGCCGCGGGACCGGAGGCACTCCACGAACCCGGCAGCGTCTGCGGCTACCCGGACCTGGTAAGTCTGGGCGGGGACGAGATCGGTGCGGTCCTCCACACCTATCCGACGGCCGACGGGACCCAGCTCCAGTGGCTACGCCTGCGCGACCGCTCCTGAGGCGCTCAGATCAGCGCGCGGCCATCGCGCACGACCGGACGGCCGCCCTGGACCACATCGCGGACGCGGCGCAAGGCGGCGAGATCCTCGATCGGGTCGCCCTCGACGGCGACCAGGTCGGCGGCCAGCCCGGCGCGGATGGTGCCGACGGTGCCACCCAGCCCGAGCGCCTCGGCGGCGCCGGCGGTGATCGTCGCGATCGCGCGCCACGGCTCGAAGCCGAGCAGACGGGCATAGACCTGGGCGCTGCAGGCGACCGAGTCGAAGGTTACGATCGGCATCCCCATCCCCATGCCGCCGATGAACCGGACCCCGCGGGCCGCCATGTCGCGCAGATGGGCGAGGCGCGGCTCCAGCTCGCTCGGTACGTCGGGCAGAGCCCAGTGCTCGAACTCCGGCTTGGCGGGCAGCCCGGCGTCGTCGTGCTCCCGATGCAGCTCGAGCTCGCCGATCGTGGGGTCGACCCACATCCCGCGCTCGGCGATGCGGTCCGCGACGGCCGGGTCGTAGGCGTAGGCGCGGTCGCGGATCGGTTGCTCCGTCCACCAGACGCCGCCGTGGATGATCGTGTCAACGCCCGCCTCGGCGCAGATCCGATTGCTGGCGGCGGTCAGCGAGTGGGCCAGGACCGGTAGCCCCAGCCGATGGGCCTCGGTCACGGCCGCCCGAACCGTCTCCAGCCCGTACTGCTGCGAGCGCGGGTTGGACGTCGGCGTGTAGCCGCCACCGGAGACGATGATCTTCAGGCAGTCGACATCGAGCTTGCGGCGCTCGCGGACCTGGCGGACGACCTCGTCCGTTGTGTCGGCCTCGGCACCCAGGAACCAGAAGTGGCCCGCGGTGGTGGTGATCGGCGCCCCGGCGACCAGCAGGCGAGGTCCCGCAGCCACGCCGTCGCGGATCGCCGACCGGATGGCGAGCGCGACGCCATCGCGGCTGCCCGTGTCTCGGGCGGTCGTCGCGCCGGACAGCAGCAGGCGGCGCATGTTGGCCGTCGCCCGGATGAGCATCCGTTCGACCGGCTCGGGGCGGGCGATCTCGCGGTAGTCGAGCGGCGACGGGAAGTGCATGTGGATGTGGGTCTCGACGAAGCCCGGCAGGAGCGAGACGTCGCCCAGGTCATGGATCTCGTGGGCAGACGCCGCATCGGAGGGCAGAACGGCGCGCGGAACGACCGATTCGATCCGGCCGTCGGCGACGAGCACCGCCGCGTCGCCGATCCAGCCCGTGAGCGCCTCGTTCGCGATCCGCCTCGCCAGGAATGCCTGTCTGCTCGCTTCGTCCCCTCCCGACCATCGGCTGGAGGTAGATTAGCCGCCGATGAGGCCTGCGATGGAGCATGGTGGAGGACGGCGATGACGAAGTCGAAGGTTCTGGTCACCGGTGCGAGCGGCCTGATCGGGGGGCTCGTTCTGCGCGATCTCGGCGACCGCTACGAGTTCAGCGGCCTGAGCCGGCACCCCGTCGCCGGCATCCCGTACACGGAGGCGTCGGTGACCGACCTCGAGGCGGTGCGCCGGGCGGTCAGGGGCATGGACATGGTCCTCCACCTGGCCGGGGAGACGAAGAACGACGACAACTGGGACGATCACTTCCAGGTCACGGCCGGAGGCACCATCAACGTGCTGCGCGCCGCGGCCGAGGCGGGTGTCAGCCGCGTCGTGTTCATGAGCACCGGCAGCACGATGTGCGGCTGGGAGTGGGACGACAGCCTCCCCTACGGCAAGCTCGCCCGGGGCGAGCGGGATCTCGCCGGGTGGGACCTCCTGGACGCCACAACGCCGCCACGACCGGACAGCCCATATGGCGTCGCGAAGCTGTTCGGCGAGGCCGCCGCCCGCTGGTTCTCCGACCGGACCCCGCTGAGCGTGCTGGTCATCCGCCTGGGCGCGGTGCTGGCCTCGAACCGGCCGGAGCTGGTCCGGCACTTCCCCGGGTTCCTCGCCCAGGAGGACGCGGTCCAGATGATCGATCGCTGCCTCTCCGCGCCGGCCACGGTGCGATTCGGCATCTTCGACGCGATCTCCGAGAACAGCTCCCGCTGGCGGGACACCACCCCGGCCAAGGAGATCCTGGGCTGGCAGCCGAGCGGCTCCTCGGATCGCTTCGACCCGTCCGAGCTCACGCGCTGAGGCGGGCAGTGGCGCGGCCCGGACACCCGGATCCTCAGTCCGGCAGGTCGAGGGTCGATGCGATGATCCGCGTGCGCCGGTGCATCAGGTCCGCCTCCGATTCGGCTGCCCGCTGCAGCAACCAGTCGGAAACCGGAAAGAGGCGGCTCACCTCCGGCTGGTACGTCACGAAGCCCTCGCCGTACGCGATCCCGCCCGCGGAGCCGATCCCACCGTCGACGACCTCGATGGTCTTGCGAGCGTAGTCGCCCCCGTACTGCTGGCTGCGCATTGCGTCCAGGGCGCGCACCTTGGCCTCGACGACATCGGTGATGTCCACGATCAGGTCCGGATACCAGTGCAGTGGGGCCGACAGGACGTTGGACGGCATGACCAGCGCCGACGTCGTGAAGAAGACCTGGGCAACCCGATGCGGCGGGTTGGGATCGCCCATGCCCACGCCGTGCGCTGCCCCGATCCCGTTGAGGACCAGTTGAGCCGTCATCGCGTGGTGGTTCCCGTACTCGCCGAGCTCGTTGGGGTGGTGGGTGACGACCACGTGTGGCCGCACCTCGCGGATGAGGGATGCCATGCGCAGGATGAGCTCCTCCCGCAGGGTCAGCACCGCGTCGTCGTAGCCGAAGAACCGGACGTCCGTGATGCCGAGAAACGCGCACGCCCGACGGACCTCCTCCTCCTTCACCTGGGCGCGCTCCGCCATGAGCGCCGTCAGGTCCGGCGCATCCGGGATCCGGTCCGCGAACCGCAGCGCGTCGGAGATCACGACGTCATGCACGCGCGTGCCGGCGGTGAGCGCGACGACCGTCACCTCGTCCCCGTTCTGGACGTGGTGGGCGAGGGTGCCGCCAGCCGAGTCGAACGTGTCGGCCGGATGGCCCCCGATGCACAGGACACGAATTGGATGACGCACCGAAAGCCCCCGATCACGGCCGGTCGGTCGCCCCGCTCGCCCGCGACCATCGGCAGCGAGGCCGGCGCCGTCCACTACGACTCGATTGGCGGGTGCATTTTACAGCGGTATTGCGGACGCCCATGTGCTAGCCTCACCGCTCGAGGCCCGCGTCAAACGCTTGTCGCGGGCACAGAGGAGGAGCCATGATCAACAAGACGCGCTGGCATCGAGGTGGGAAGGTCCTGCCGATGCTGGTCGTGCTCTCGCTGCTGGCCGCTGCCTGTGGCAGCCCGGTTGCGAGCACCGCTCCGAGCGCCGCCAGCAGAGCCCCCAGCGAAGCGCCCAGCGCTGCCGGCAGCGTGGCCCCCAGCGACGCGGCCAGCGCGGAGCCGAGCGCCCCTGTCGCGGAAGCCGAGCCGATCCTGCCCGGCGATGCACGACTCGTGCCCGGCACGCCCGGCGGCACGTTCACGGGCGCCTTCGTCGGCCCCTGCTGCGTGGGCGTCGACAACATGAACCCGATGAGCGCCGGCGGCGACTACGAGTTCCTGCACTTCGTCTGGGAGCACCTCGTTACCTACAGCGTCGTGCCGAGCACCGCCTCGACCAACCCCTTCTCGGGCCATTACGGCCCGCTCGTTCCCGAGCTCGCGGACGAGTGGTCGGTCTCGGACGACCAGCTGACCTGGACCTTCAAGCTCCACCCGGGAGTCAAGTGGCACGACGGCACGGACTTCACCTCCGCTGACGTGAAGTTCTCGTTCGAGCTCTGCCTGGACGCCAAGGTCGGGCCGTGCTACCCCGGCGGGAGCATGAAGAGCATCGAGGGAGCCGAGGACGTCATCGCCGGCACCACCACGGACCTCGTGGGCGTCGAGACGCCGGATCCGCTGACGGTCACGATCACGACCTCGCAGCCCAACGCGCTGCTCCCATACAACGTCATGGATCTGTTCATCCTCCAGAAGTCGTCGGTCGAGCCCATCCCGCGCGAGACGATGGAGAAGAACGACTACTTCCGGACCCCCGGCAAGGCGATCGGGACGGGCCCCTTCAAGGTTTCGGCCTACAGCGCCGGCCAGTCCATGGAGCTGACGCGCAACGACGATTACTGGCGCGCCAAGCCGTACCTGGACAACATCATCCGCCGGGAGTTCAAGGACACCGCCTCGGCGCTGATCGCGTTCGAGACGGGCGAGGTGGACTACACCTACGTCACGGCCGACGAGGTGGAGCGGGCGTCGACGATCGCCACCGGCACGGTGCTCCCGGGCCCCTCCGGAGTGAACCTCGACATCGTGCTCAACCCGCTCAAGAACCCCGACTGGGAGGACAAGCGCGTCCGCCAGGCCTTCCTGTACGGGATCGACCGCAAGTCCATCCTGCAGAACATCTACAACATCCCGGAGCCGACGCTGCTGAGCTGCCTCTACAGCGACCCGGCGCTCTTCCCGGATGACGTTCCGACCTATGAGTACGACCCGGAGAAGGCCAAGGCGCTGCTCGCCGAGGCCGGCGTCGACCCAGCGAGCTGGGGCGAGATCGTCTTCGACACGTACTACGGCGACCAGGGGTCGCTGGACGCCATGACCGCCATCCAGTCGAACCTGGCCGACCTCGGCATCACGGTCAAGATCCAGCAGATGGACAGCGCCGCGTGGAGCAAGCGCTACTACGATGACGGCGCGTCGGAGATGTCGATGATCGGTGGCGATGGCGGCGGTGCCGCCGGCGGCTACGGCTACGGCAGCCTCCACACGGACAGCGCGTGGCCGAAGGGCGGCAACGGCTGGAAGGGCTACAACTACACCAACCCGGAGCTGGATGCCGCCCTCGAGGCCGTCCAGGTCGAATTCGACGAGACCAAGCGCGCCGAGCTTCTCAAGGAGGTCTGCGCGATCGATGCCGTGGAGCAGCCCTACATCAACCTGTGGGCGACCACCCGGTACTGGTTCATCAACAACCGCATCGCCAACTTCGTCAGCACCCCCGGCCCAGGCATGGGCAACTACTACAAGGCGGCCGAGACCTGGCACATCCGGTAACGTCCGTGTAGGTAGCTGGTCATTTTCACGAAGGGCGGAGCCTCAGGTTCCGCCCTTCGTGCGTACCGGCGCGGAGCGTTGACTTGATCACCTACATCGTTCGCCGCGTCCTGATCGCGGTCCCGATCTTCTTCGGGATCACCATCCTCGTGTTCCTGTTCCTGGCCCTGGCGCCCGGCGACCCGGTCTCGGCGTTCATTCGCCCGGAGCTCGCGAACAGCGAGGTGATGCGCAAGATCATCATCGAGCGCTACGGCCTGGATCAGCCCCTTCCCGTGCGCTACCTCCGCTGGCTGGCCGAGGCCGTGCAGGGCAACCTCGGCTACAAGGCGATCGGCGGACTGCCCGTCCTCGACACCGTCGTCCGCGGCCTGGGCGCCTCGGTCCTGCTGATGGGGTCCGCGCTGCTGATGGGCGTTCTCGTCGGTGTGCCGCTGGGCATGCTGTCGGCGATGCGCCAGTACTCCAAGCTCGACTACGCATTGACCGGCATCGCCTTTTTGGGGATTTCGACCCCCTCGTTCATGCTCGGGCTGGGTGGGCTCTACCTCTTCGGTCTCCAGGTCCGCCTCTTCCCGATCGGCGGGATGGTGACGGCCGGTCGTCCGTTCTCGGTGCCCGATCTGCTGGCTCACCTCGCGCTACCCGCGCTCATCCTGGGCGTCGGCTACGTGGCCGTGATGATGCGCTACACGCGCTCGGCGATGCTCGAGGTGCTGGGCTCGCTGTACGTGACGACGGCCGAGGCGAAGGGTCTCTCGCCGCGCGTGGTGGTGGTGCGACACGCGCTGCGCAACGCGCTCATCCCCATCGTCACGGTCATCGGGCTGTCCCTGCCCGACCTCGTGGGCGGCGCCGTGATCATCGAGACGGTGTTCAGCTGGCCCGGCCTGGGACTGATGATGGTCGAAGGCGTGACCGCTCGCGACTATCCGATGATCATGGGCCTGAGCCTCATCGTGGCGGTCACGGTTCTGCTGGCCAATCTCCTGACCGATGTGGCCTACGCTGTCACCGATCCCCGCGTCAGGTACGACTGAATGGTCACCACCACATCGCCCGCGGCGCTCCAGACCGGCACGCTCCTGGGCCGGCCGGTCGAGCGACCGCTGCTCCGGACGATCCGCCGGTTCCGGCGCCATCGCATGGCGGTCATCGGGCTCATGACGATCGGCATCCTGGTCATCCTCGCCGTCATCGGGGACGATCAGGCCGCCCTCAAGCAGTCGCTCGCCCAGGCCAACAAGCCGCCCTCGCCGGAGCACTGGTTCGGGACGGATCGGAACGGGCGCGATGTGTTCGCGCGCGCCCTGGTCGGTGGCCGCGTCTCGCTCGCGGTCGGGTTGATCGCCACCGTGTTCTCGACCCTGATCGGGACGATCCTCGGCGCCATCGCCGGCTTCAACCGCCGAGCCGACCTCGTGATCATGCGCATCGTCGACATCGTGATGAGCTTCCCGACGATCATCCTCCTGCTCATCGCCGTCTCCGTCCTGGGTCCGGGCATCATCAACCTCATGATCATGATCGGCCTCGTCACATGGACGATCCCGTGCCGGATCGTGCGCGGCCAGTTCCTGCTCCTGCGGGAGTCGGACTTCGCGACCGCCGCACGCGTCGTGGGCCTGCGCGATACGGCCATCGTCACGCGGCACATCCTGCCCAACGCGATTGCACCGCTGCTCGTCTACGCGAGCCTCGGAGTGGC
>JACDAV010000175.1 GCA_013695255.1 Chloroflexota bacterium | reverse complement strand
CAGCGCGGGCGCGCACCGAGGGCACACCGCCGCGCCCTCGCGGCCGCACCCCGCGCACCGCGGCGGCAGGGCGAGATCCAGCACGCGACCCAGCACCGACACCATGGCCGACGATCCTGCGCGCCTGCGCTTATCGGCCGCTCAATCGCACATAACCACCAGTGCACTGGGAGTCGCCACCATGATCACATGGACGGGCAACGCTTCGGTCGGATCGTGCGGGCAGTGCGCCAGCATGCCGGACTTCGCCAGGCCGACGTGGCGACCAGCTCGGGCATCAGCCAGCGATGGGTGTCGGAGATCGAGCTCGGGCGGATCGACGGTGTGTCGCTGCCGATCCTCGAGGCCGTGACCCGGACGCTCGGCATCGATCTGCGCCTCGAGGCCCGGTGGAGATCCGGCGAGATCGATCGGCTGCTCGATCGGGATCATGCGGCCATCGTCGAGGCGGTCGTCGCGCGTCTCCGCCGGCATGGCTGGGAGATCCGCCTCGAGTACGGGTTCAACCATTACGGAGACCGCGGCTCGGTCGACGTGCTCGGATGGCGCGCGGAGACGCGAACGCTGCTCATCGTCGAGGTCAAGTCACGGCTGACGGATCTCCAGGCGATCCTTGCCTCGCTTGCCCGCAAGATCCGGATCGTGCCCAAGCTGATCGGCCGGGACGGATGGGAACCGGCGCGGACGGCGCACCTGCTGGTCGTGCTCGGGTCGACGGCGAACCGGCGCGTAGTGGACCGTCATGCTTCGATCTTCTACGTCAGTTTCCCGGACCGCGGCCCAATGCTCGCGGGCTGGCTCGCGGCGCCGCATGGATCGCTGCGCCGGCTCTGGATGATCGCACCCAGAACCGTGGCTTCTGGTAACGGGCCCAACATCCGACGTCATCGCGTGCGGACGCAGCAGCAGCGCTCGCGCCGAGCGTGAATCGTGCGATGACGCCTGCCGAACGCCCCGCGCCTGGGGTGCCTGCCGCTTCCAAACGCCCCTACCAGAACCCTCGCTTCTGAACGACGCCGACCTGCTCGTGCGCGCCATCTCCCTCTGCTTGTCAGAACCCACGCTTCTGGACGACGTCCGTCTGGGCATCGGCACTCGCGCATCCCCATCCCGGCCGCCTGCTGGCCCCATGCTGGCCGCCTGCTAGCCGCTCCGCGGCTCCAGCCTGATCAGGTCGCCGACCTGCGTCCCGGATGCTCCGATCGTGCCCGCCGCCACCTCCAGCACGCCGCGCGCTCCGCGAACCAGCG
Organism: Chloroflexota bacterium; assembly: GCA_013695255.1. Lineage (GTDB taxonomy): Bacteria > Chloroflexota > Limnocylindria > Limnocylindrales > CSP1-4 > JACDAV01. Next base: position 2,559 of record JACDAV010000175.1, on the reverse strand, counting down.
GGACCAGTCCCCGCCACGGCGGCAGCGCGCCGTGCAACGCGACCACCGGCCATGCCCCGTCCTCGCCGGGCCGCCCCAGGAACACCGCGTCGATCGGGAAGCGCATGAACATCATGTGGATCCCATTCGAGTCAGGCAGCCAGAGTCCGTGGCCCGGCGCGAGCGAGTCGCGACCCATGAGGCCCATGAACTTGCCCCACAGCCCGTCGGCCGTCTCGAGTCGCTCGGCGAGGAGCGTCCCTCGGCTGGCGTTCCGCGCGAGGAGCGGGGCGGGCGCCGGCCGGTGAGTCGTCAGGTGCCCAGGTTCACGACGATCAGGATGACCGCCGGGCCCAGGATGACGATGAACAGCGACGGGAAGATGCAGCCAACCAGCGGGAAGAGCATCTTGATCGGCGCCTTGGCGGCCATCTCCTCCGCGCGCTGGCGGCGCTCGATTCGGAGCTGCTCGGACTGGACCTGGAGGACCTTCAGATCGACACGCCGAGCTGCTCGGCCTGGATGATCGCGCCGATGAAGTTCGTGAGCGGCGGCACTTCCGTGCGCGGGATGATGTCGCGGAGCGACTCGCGCCGGCTCTTGCCCACGCGGATCTCGGCCAGCGCCCGCCGGAACTCGTCCGTGAGCGGCCCCTTGAGCTTCTCCACGACCTTGGCGAGCGCGCCGTCGAACCCGAGCCCGGCCCGGACGGAGATGGTGAGCAGGTCCAGCGCGTCCGGGATCTGCATCAGGATCGCCTTCTGGCGCTTCTTGGCGCGCCCGCCGAGCCAGAACTCCGGGACGGTGTACCCGATCCCGATGCCGGCCAGGCCGATCGCCAGCCCCATCACGATGTTCCTGCCCAGCAGGCCGAACAGGACGAAGAAGATCCCCGCAAAGACGATCGCGGCGGTGACCTTGATCGCCATCCAGTCGCCGACCCGCAGGTTGCGGGGGTAGCCGGCAAGCGCCAGCCGCTTCTCGGTCCGTTCGGTGAACGACTGGCTCGTGATCCGGGCCACGGATCCGGACAGCCTGGCCGCCAGTGGCCGGAGCGTTCGCTCGGCGAACGGCTGCTGCAGCTCCAGCTCCTCCAGGTTCTTCGCCTGGACAGAGCCGAGCTGGGTGAGCCGGGCCTGGACCGGGTCGACCCGCGACCTGCCGGCCAGGCCGAGGGAGATCAGCAGGATCGCCAGCGCCGCGACCCCGGCGATCACGATCGGCAGAAGGGCGGGCATTCGGTCAGACCTCGATGTCCACGATCTTGCGGATCAGCATGAAGCCGATGAACATCATGATCGCGCCGACGAACAGGATGATGAGGCCGGCGGGAAGGCCGAGAATGCCGGGCGGATTGGCGAACATGGGCTCGAAGAACTTGGGGGCGAGCAGGAAGATGAACCCGGCCAGCGCGACCGGGAGGAAGCCGACGACGTAGCCGGACATCCGCTGCTGGGCGGTCAGCGTCCGGATCTCGCCCTTGATCCTGACCCGCTCCCGGATGGTGAACGCGATCGAGTCCAGGATCTCGGCCAGGTTGCCGCCGACCGTGTGCTGGATCGAGATCGCGGTGGCCATCAGCTCCAGGTCGTCCGACTTCACCCGTCGGACCATGTTCTCGAGTGCCTGCTCGAAGGCCAGGCCGAGGTTGACCTCACGGATGACCCGGCCGAACTCGGTCGAGATCGGCGGACGCGACTCGCGCACCACGAGCTCGATCGCCTGCAGGAACGACGAGCCAGCCCGCAGTCCGTTGGCGATGAGCGTGATCGTGTCCGGGAGGTTCTTGTTGAAGGCATTGAGGCGGCCGGCCTTCCGACGACCCAGCCACATCCGCGGCAGCATGAAGCCAAGCAGCGCGCCGGCGAGGAGGGCCAGCGGGCTCCGCAGCGCAGGCAGCACGATCGACAGCAGCGCGAAGACGAGCGGGGTGCCCACGGTGGTCGCCGCCCAGATGGCCAGATACTCGCTCGGCTTCAGCTTGACGTCCGCCCGGGCCAGCTCCCGGGCGAGGTTCGCGCCGAAATCGCGCTGCTCCACGACCTTGTTGAGCCGGGCCAGGGTTGCGCTCTGGGCGATCAGGTCCTGCAGCCCGCCCTGCCCCGTCTTCAGGGCCCGCTTGCTCTCGCCCGCCGAGGCGTAGCGCTCGAGCCGCGCGTCGATGCCGGACCCGCTCCCGGACGTCGCGATCCCGGCCGCGATCATCACGATCGCCAGCGAGGCGACGCCGGCGACGGCGAGCGTCATGGGGTCCACCAGCGCGTCTGCCTCGAGCGCCTAGTACGAGAAGCCGAACAGGCTCGGCGAGAGGTTGATGCCCATCACCTCGAACTTCTCGACGAACTTCGGCCGGATCCCCGTCGCCTTGAGCCGGCCCTGGATCTTGCCCTCCAGGACGCCCGTCTGCTCGAAGACGAAGACGTCCTGCATGACGATGACGTCGCCCTCCATGCCCTGGACCTCGGTGATGTTGGTGATCCGCCGCGTGCCGTCCTTCAGGCGTGCCTGGTGGACGATCAGGTCCACGGCAGAGGCGATCTGCTCGCGGATGGCGCGGACCGGGAGGTCGACGCCGGCCAT
>JACDAV010000144.1 GCA_013695255.1 Chloroflexota bacterium | reverse complement strand
CGGTCGCGTCCGGGCCTTCACGACCCCGGGTGGTCACCGGCGCTTCCGTCGCTCCGCTCTGGAGCGGCTGCTGCCATCCGAGCCCACCGACCGGCCCTCGCTTGTGCGCTCCGGGGTGACGCCCTCGCGCCTCGCTCGCGCCTATCGCGCGGAGGCACGGATCGCGGCGGGGCAGATCCCCTGGCTGGTCGATCTCGACGATGCCCAGCGGGGCTGGTTCCGGGAGCACGGCCGGCAGCTGGCCGCGCTGCTGGTCCGCTACCTGGACGCAGCCGACGACGACGAAGCCGCCGAGCAGCTGAGTGCCGCTACGGTTGAGGCCGCGGGCTATGGGCGCATGGCCTCCGGACTCGGGGTCTCGCTGAGCCAGGCGGTGGAGGGCTTCCTGCAGTTCCGGCGCCCGTTCCTCCACGAGCTGTCGACTGCAGCCCAGCGCCGCGGGTTCGACACGGTCGCCACGACGGACCTCATCGAGACGGCCGATCGGGCCATGGATCGCCTGCTCGTCGCGTCGATGGCGGCGCACAGCGTCAGCCGGGTGCGGCCGCCCAGCGCGCGCCGCCTCCGTCAGCCGGCCGGCAGCGCGGGTGACCCGTGATGACGGCACTGATCGCTGGTCTGCTCGCCCACGCACGCGACGTTGCCGCAGGCGACCGCGCCGACCTGGCCGCCACGCTCCGCGCCTCCCTGACCGGTGGCGTCGTGCTCCTCGAGACGTGCCACCGCGTCGAGCTCTTCGGCACGCCCGAGCAGGTGGACCGGGCGGCGGAGGCGGCGGGCGTCGTCGGGCCGGACAGGGCTGGCATCGCCCGCCTCGATGGCGTCCCGCTCGCCCGCCACCTCATCTCGCTGGCCGTCGGGCGGTCCTCGACCGTCCTCGCCGAGGACCAGGTCCTGCACCAGATACGGGTCGCGGTCGCCGAGGCGCGGGGTCGCGGCGACCTGCCGCCGGCCCTCGACCGCCTGCTCGACCTGGCGATGCAGGCCGGCCGCCGCGCCCGGACGTGGGCGCCGGCTCGACGGCCCAGCCTGGCCGACCTCGCCGTCGAGGAAGGGCTCCGGCTCGGGGCCGGGGGCGAAGGTCCGATCCTGGTGGTGGGATCGGGAAAGATGGGCGGCCTCGCCGCGCGTGCGGCGATCGCGCGCGGCCGTCGGGTGGCGATCGCCAGTCGCTCGGACGCCCGTGCCGGAGGCCTCGCGTCGTCGCTCGGGGTGGACGCGGCCCCGTTCCGGCCGTCCGCGGCAGCCATCTCCCAGTTCGCCGGCGTCGTCGTCGCGCTGGCGGGTCCCTGGCCGCTCGCTGAGGAGACCGCCGAACGGCTCGTCGCGTCGGGCGCCTGGGTGGTCGACCTGTCAGCGCCGCCGGCGGTCGACCCAGCCCTGGCCGGGCGCCTCGGGGACCGGTACCTGTCCGTCGATGACCTCGGCCGCCTTGCGCCGATCGGCTCGGAGGCGCTCATCGCCCGCCTGGACCGCCTGGTCGAGGAGACGCTCGAGCGGTACCGCCGCTGGATGGCCCTCGAGCCCGAGCGGTCGGCGGCCCGGGCGCTCGCGGAGCGTGCGCAGGAGGCGCGGACCGCCGAGCTGTCGGCGCTGTGGCGCCGGATCCCGTCGCTCGACGCGGCCGAGCGACACGAGGTCGAGCGGATGGCCGAGCGGCTCACCCAGCGGCTCCTCCGCGACCCGCTGGAGCGCCTGGCCGGCGACGACGACGGCCGGCGCCGCGCGGCCGCCCGGGAGCTGTTCGGACTGTGACGATGACCACCGTCCGCATCGGCACGCGCGGCAGCGCCCTCGCGCTCGCCCAGGCCCGCCTCGTGGCGGAGGGGCTCGCGGCCGCCGGTCAGGACCACGCGGTCGTCGTGATCGAGACGGAGGGTGATCGGCGGGCGCCGGACACCGCCTGGGGCGAAGGGGCGTTCGTGGCCGCCATCGAGCGGGCGCTGCTCGCCGGCGACGTCGACGTGGCGGTCCACAGCGCCAAGGATGTGCCGACCGACGAGGACCCGCGCCTGTCGATCGCGGCGTTCCTTCCCCGCGCGGACCCGCTCGATGCCCTCGTCCTCGCGGCCGGGTCGGACGCCGGCGGTCTGGACGCCCTGCCCCCGGCCAGCCGCGTCGGGACGGACAGCCCCCGGCGGGCCGGGTTCCTCCGCGCCGTGCGTCCGGACCTCGCCATCCAGCCGCTCCACGGCAACGTCGACACGCGCCTCCGCCGGCTGGACGGCGGCGAGGTCGACGCGCTCGTGCTCGCGGTGGCGGGCCTGGCGCGGCTGGGGCGGGGCGACCGGGTCACCGAGCGCCTGGCGGCCGAGATCGTCCCGCCGGCGCCCGGGCAGGGGGCAATCGCCGTGCAGGTCCGCGCCGAGGACGCCCCGACGAGAAACGCGGTGACCGTGCTCGACGACGCTCCGACGCGCGTCGCGGTCGAAGCCGAGCGCGCCTTCCTGCGCGCGGCGGGTGGCGGCTGCCGGGCGCCGATCGGGGCGCTGGCGGTGGTCGATGGGACGAGCGTCCGGCTGCTCGGCGGGCTCGCCACGGAGGACGGGCGCACGGCGATCGAGGCGGTCGACGGCTCCCTCGAGGACGTCTCGGAGCGGGCCGGTGAGCTGGCGTCAATACTGGCTTCACGGCTCGCCCGGATGCCGATGCCCCCGGCGCAGCACCGGCCGTCCGCGCACGAGCCCCGGACCGGCCGACCCCAGGTCCTCGTCACCCGGCCGGCGCTCCAGGGTGACCGGCTCGCCGACCGGCTCCGCGCGGAGGGGCTCGAGCCGATCAGCGTGCCCGCCATCGCGATCGAGCCGGTCGAGCCC
>JACDAV010000125.1 GCA_013695255.1 Chloroflexota bacterium | reverse complement strand
CGGGCACGATCGGCGGCGCGGCGGGCCGCGGCTCGGTCCGGATCGTCATGCCGTGGGGGCCTCCTTGGCGCGAGAGGGTAGCACCGAGCGCGGTGCCGATCCCGGCGGCACGCTCAGAGCTCCTGGCGCCCCTCGCGCAAGGCCGCGAGGTACTCCGCGAAGCCCCATCGGGGCCGCCAGCCAAGGACGTCGGCGGCACGGCCGATGTCGTACCACTCGTTAATCGGACCCCACGGCTCGACGCCGGCCTGCTCGAGCAGCGCCGGCGCATCCGGCCAGTGCCGCCCGACGACCGCCAGCGAATCCTCACGCAGCCTGCGCCCGTCAGCGTCATCCCACGGCACGGCCGACTCGACGTTGAACGCGCCCAGATGGGCGTCCGCCGGGCCATCGAGCAGCCGGCGCAGGGCGAAGACGTTGGCTACCGCGACGTCGCGCTCGTCGACACCGCCGTACAGGAAGCGGATCCCGGCGTGGTGGAACGGCTCGGGGACGAACATCCCGTAGCGCAGGCAAACGCCGGCGACGCCCCGCCGGGCGAAGTAGCGTGACAGCTCCTCCGCCACGACCTTGGAGGCGCCGTACACGTCGCCCGGCAGGAGCGGCAGATCCTCGTGGATGCGGACCGCCGGGCCGCCATCGGGCGCCTTGCGGGAATCGCCGTAGACGCCCATCGTCGAGCTCAGGACGGCCGCCCGGACGCCGGCGTCGAGAGCGGCCTGGAGGACGTTGAACGTCCCGGTCGCGTTCAGCTCCCAGAAGTCGGCGGGCGGGTGATCGCGGAGGTGGATCCCGTGCCAGGCCGCCCCGTGCAAGACGGCCGTGACCCCGTTCATCGCGCGGCGGACGGCGTCGGCGTCGCGGACGTCGAGCTCGACCACCTCGACGTCGTCGGGCGCGTCGGGGACCGGGCGAACGTCCCCGGCCCGGGCGGCGAGCCCGGCCTCGGCGAGCGCCGGAAGCACGGCGCGGCCCAGGGTCCCGGCGGCGCCGGTGACAAGCACGAGATCGGACACGGTTGGAGTCCTCCTTGTCAGGTCATGGAACGGCGGGCCCCGGCTGCTCGCCTGTGGACGGGCCGGCCCCCTGGACGCGCGGCCAGCCGTCGACCCAGTCGATCGGGTCGATCAGCGTGCGCCGGCTGAGCGCGAATTCGGTTGACTGGAACGGCTCGTCCCGTTCGACGGCGTGGTAGACGATCCAGTCACGGCCGGCGACGTCGGTCGCGATCGCGTTGTGCCCCGGCGCATTCCAGGTCTCGTCGGCGACGAGGATCGCACTCGAGTCTGCGCCGGTGGCCTCCGCGAGCTTCTCATACGGGCCCGTCGCCGCGCGGCTGCGTGCGACCAGGACCGCATAGTGCGGGTTGGAGCAGCACGAGTCGCCCGAGTAGAACAGGTAGTACCAGCCGTCCCGGAGGACGACCCACGCGCCCTCGACCAGGTTCTCGTACTCCGCGAGCGGGTCCGGCTCGAGAACGGTCAGCGCGCTCGAATCGGGTGCCCAGTCGAGCCCGTCCGCCGCCAGCTCCCGAACCCGGATCGGCTCGAAGCCGGAGCCCCAGAACAGGAGCCAGCGGCCGTCCGACGGGTCGCGGAACGGCATCGGGTCGATGTTGACGAACCCGTCCCCGCACTGCAGCGGCTCGCCCCGGTCGATGAACGGACCCGCGGGGTCCTGCGCTGTCGCGACCGCGAGGCAGAGCCCTTGGCCATCGTCGGGCGCGGCGGAGTAGTACATGACGAACCGGCCGTCGCGCTCGATGACGTGTGGCGCCCAGAAATCCTGCGTCGAGCTCGCCCACGCCGGCTTGCCCGGGAGTGCCTCGCCGAGCAGATCCCAGTGAACGAGATCGGAGGATCGGGCCACCTGGAGATTGACGTCCCCACCGCCCTCGGCCCCCGACTGGGTCGCGTACGCGTACCACGTCCCGTCGGCAGCCTGCATCACCGCCGGGTCTGGGAAGTCGCGGTCGATGACCGGGTTGGCGTACGCGACGGTCCCGATCATGCCCAGCGCGAGCCGAACACGCGGCTGGCTGACCAGCGCGCCTGCGACCGCGACTACCGTCAGGCCGATGGCAAGGAGGAGCCACCGGGCACGCACGTCAGCCCTTGAGCCCGACGGACGCGATGCCGCCGATCAGCTGCTTCTGGGCCACGAAGTAGAGCACGAGCGGCGGCACGACCGCGATCAGGTTGGCGGCCATCAGCTTGTTCCACTCGGTGCCGACGCGGCTGACCTGGGTGGCGAGCGCAACCGGGACCGTGTAGAGATCGCCGTCAGAGAGGTAGAGCAGGGGCCCGAAGAAGTCGTTCCAGACGCCGAGGAACGTGAAGACCGCGACGACCGTCAGCGCCGGCGCGGTCAGCGGCAGGATGATTCGGCGGTAGATCGTCCAGTGGCCGGCGCCGTCCATCCGGGCCGCCTCGTCCAGCTCGCGCGGGATCGTCCGCATGTACTGGCGCAACAGGAAGATGAAGAACGCGTTTCCGGCCAGGGTGGGGATCGTGAGCGGCAGGTAGGTGTTGTACCAGCCGATCTGGAAGAACAGCAGGAACTGCGGGATGAGCAGGACCGGTGCCGGGAGGAGCATCGTGGCGATGACGACGGCGAACAGCCGATCGCGCCCGCGGAACCGGAGGCGCGCGAAGGCGTAGGCGATGAGCGAGTTCGAGACGACCGCGAACGTCATGTTGACGAGGATCAGGAACGTCGTGTTGGCGACGTAGCGCAGGTACGGCTCGTCCTCGTCGAACAGAGCGTCCGCGAACGTCTGCCAGTGGAAGAACTCGGTCGGCACGAACTCCGGCGGGAAGGTGAAGATGATCGCGGTGTCCGGCTTCAGAGCAGCCGTCACCATCCAGCCGATCGGCAGCAGGATGAACGTCGTCAGGACCAGCAGCGCCGCGTACACGACTCCGGCTCGTAGGACGCGCCGGAGACGCGGGCCAAGCGGCCGATCGATCGCCGCTACTTCGCCGGTCGCGAGCTCTGTCGTCCGGTTCACTTGTCCGCTCCGGCCTGGTAATAGACTCGTCGCTCAAAGCGGAATGCGACCCAGACCAGCAGCGCCCCGAGAAGGGTCAAGATCCAGGCCAACGCGGCGCCGTATCCCAGCTCGCCTTCGACGAAGGCCTTGCGATACACGTAGTACATGTAGAACAGCAGCGAATTGTTTGGCCCGCCCGTTTGTGTGCCGCCGCTGGCGATGAAGACCGGCGCGAAAATGAGC
>JACDAV010000060.1 GCA_013695255.1 Chloroflexota bacterium | reverse complement strand
GCCGGTTCCGGGATGCGGAGCGACGGCCGGCGGAACCCGTGCGGACCGGCCGGCTCGAAGCCGAACCGCCGGTAGAAGGTCGGCGACCCCTCGAGAAAGACGAGCGGCTCGGGACGCCCGGCGACCTGCCGCAGCCCGTGGCCGATCAAGGCAGAGCCGATTCCGCGGCGCTGATGGTCCGGCGCCACCGAGACGGGGCTGAGCACGAGCACATCGACGATCCGTCGCGGCGCGTCGAGCAGCGACCGGGTGAAGAGGATGTGGCCGACGAGCCGGCCGGCGTCCTCGGCCACGATGCTGAGCCCGTCGATCCAGTCCGGCGAGGCTCGGAGGCCCGCCACGAGGTCCGCGACCCGGCGCTCCCCGAACGCACGCTCGACGACATCGTCGATCGCCGGCTCGTCCCCGGGTCGCTCCGGCCGGAAATCGATGCCGGTCAGCGCGTGATCTGCCACCCGGTCATTGTCGCGCGGCGGCCCGATATCCTTCGAACGACGCACCCACGCCAGGATGCGCGCCGAGGGAGTGTTCCGATGGACCACGGGATCAGCGTGATCATCTATCCGGTCAGGGACCTGGATCGAGCCAGGAGGCTCTTCGGGGAGTGGTTGGGCACCGAGCCGTACGCCGACTGGCCCTCCTACGTCGGCTTCCGGGTGGGCGACCAGGAGATCGGCCTCGACCCCAACGGCCACAGCCAGGGCATGACCGGGGCGGTCGCGTTCCGGAGGGTCGATGACATCCGGGCCAGCCTGCAGGCCCTCGTCGACGCCGGCGCCCAGACGGAGCAGGATGTCAAGGACGTCGGCGGCGGCAAGCTGACCGCGACCGCGCGAGACGCGGACGGCAACATCGTGGGGCTCAGCCAGGAACCGTAGCCGGCCCCATCACCCAGCGGGCGCGCTCTCGCGGCCAGTGTGCGATCCGCGATTCGCGCGCCTTTCGCGGCACGGCCGATGAATCCCAACGCTGCCCCCAGTCAAATCTTCGACGCCTCATCACCGAGCGAACGGAGGGAACCACGATGAAGTACATCCTGCAGATGATCGTCGACGAGAGCAGCTGGCAGAACCTGAGCCCCGAGGAGATGCAGCCGATGATCGACGCGATGGAGGGGTTCAACGACGAGCTCCGAGCCGCGGGCGCGTGGGTTTCCGGTGAGGGGCTCGACTACTCGTCGGACGCGAAGACCGTCCGCGTCAGCGACGGCAACAGGACCGTGACGGACGGACCGTACGGGAGCGGGAAAGAGCAGCTCGGCGGCCTCTGGATCATCGAGGCGGAGAACATGGACGACGCCGTCGGCTGGGCGCAGCGGGTCCCGATGGCGAACGGCTCGATCGAGGTTCGCGGGCTCATTCCCGAGGAATAGGGCGGTCAGGCGAGTCGTCAGGAGGCCGCCGCCAGGGCGGCCGAGAGGTCTCCGCGGGGGCGAACCTCGATGTCTCCGAGCTCGAGCCAGCCGGCCATCAGCTGGAGGTGCTCGGCAAGGGCCGAGGCGACGACGGGAAGGTCAACGCGCGGCTCGGCGTGGGCTGCCTGCACGACGAGGGTCGCCCGCGCACGGTCCGCCTTGAGATCGATGCGCGCGACCAGCGTGTCGCCCAGCAGGAACGGCATCACGTAGTAGCCGTACACCCGCTTCGGCGCCGGCGTGTAGATTTCGATCCGGTAGCGCATGCCGAACAGTCGCTCGACCCGGTCGCGATCGAACACGAGCGGGTCGAACGGGGCGAGGAGCGCTCGACCGTCGACCCGGCGCGGTCGCTTGGCCCCGGCGGCGAGGTAGGCAGGGTCGCGCCAGTCGTCGACGGTGACCGGCAGCAGGTCACCATTCTCGACCAGCTCCGCGATGCTCGCTGCCGCTCGATCCGCGCGCAGGTAGAAGTAGTTGAAGATGTCCTTCCGGGTCGCCACCCCGAGGGCGCGCGACGCGATCCGGACGAGCTCCCGGTGGGCGTCCTCGATCGACGGAGTCGGCAGAGCAAGGATCGCGGCAGGGACGACGCGCTCGGTGAGGTCGTACAGCCGCTCGAACCCACCGCGCCGGCCCGCCACGCTGAGCTCGCCGGCCCAGAACAAGGACTCCAGGACCGTCTTGCCCTCGGCCCAGCCCCACCACGGTCCCTTCGCCTTGCCGCCGTCGGTCAGGTCGCTGGCGGCGATCGGGCCACGGTCGCGGACCTCGGCCAGCACCGCCGCGACATAGCCGGGTCGCTCACGCTCGATGCGATCGACGCCGCGCCGCCACCGCTCGCGCATTTGCTCCATTCGCCAGCGCCACAGCGGGTGGGTGGCGATCGGCATGAGGCAGGCGGCGTGTCCCCAGTACTCGAACAGGTCGCGGTGGCGCTCCGTGCCCTCCTTGATCAGGCTTCGCGGGTAGGCGCCCAATCGGGCGAACGGCGGCAGCTCGTGAGCCCGGACCACGGTATTGACCGAGTCGATCTGGATGAGGCCGATCTGGTCGACCATGCGGCGCAGCCGACGGCGATCGACGGGCCTGCCATCACCGGCGCCCGCGAGACCCTGGGCGGCGATGGCGATGCGCCGGGCGCCGGCGGCGGACAGGCGGGGGAGGGGAGCGCGAGGAGCCCGGACAGAGGCCCGGCCGGCGCTCACTGCACGCAGAACTCGTTGCCCTCCGGATCGTTCATCCGCACCCAGTACTCACCGCGCTGCTCGATCGCGCCACGCTCGTCGGTCGCGCCGAGCACCTTGAGTCGCGCCACCTCCTCGTCGACGCGCGTCTTCCGGTCCTCGAGGGGCGTGCCGGGCCCGCCACTGACTCCCAGGTCGAGGTGCATCCGGTTCTTGGCGACCTTCGGCTCCGGCACGCGCTGGATGAAGACCCGAGGTCCCTCGCCAGCCGGATCTTCCACCGCCCGGGCGTCGTTCCACCGATCCTCCGGGATACCCTCCGCCCGAGCCCAGTCGTCCCAGCTCTTGTGAGGTGGTGGCGGTTCTGGCTGCTGGTAGTGGAGGGCCGCGATCCAGAACTCGGCCAGGCGGGCCGGATCGGCTGCGTCGAAGACGACCTGAAGTCGAGGGGCCACGAAGTGTTCCTCCTTTGGATGGGGTCCGCATCATGCCCG
>JACDAV010000019.1 GCA_013695255.1 Chloroflexota bacterium | reverse complement strand
TCGGCGGGCTCGTCGGCGACGGCAACCGCCGCGACGGGCTTCTCGGACGCCGGATCGGCGGAGGCGATCGCCTCGGCGTCCGGCGCGGACCCGCCCTGCTGCTCTTCGGTCAAGTGGTGATTCTCCTGGGTGGGATGTCCGCCCCGTGAATCAGAACCGGCCTGAGCCACGCTCAAGCCGGCTTCGAGACGATCAAGTGGTCCGTGTCCGTCCGGTCGCGGTCCGCTCCTTCGTGGCGAGTGGCGTGGAACGTGCTCTTCAGCTGTCCTGCCGCTGGGGCCGGGAGAGTCTAGCACAGGCATTTGGGCGGCTACAATCGGCCCGCCGTGCCGGAATTGCCCGACCTGACCGTCGTCGCCGAGGCCTTCCACGCCGCCATCACGGGCCGGTCCATCACATCGGCGTCGGCGCCCGGACCGCTCGCGGTACGCGGCACGCCAGCCGAGTTGTCCGAGCTCGTCGGTCAGCAGGTTGCCGGCATCCGGCGGCGTGGCAAGTTCCTCCTCCTCGAACTCGAGCGGGACCGCATCGTGGTCAACCCGATGCTGACGGGCCGGTTCCAGCTTGCCCTCCCGACGACCAGGCCGCCCACCAGGACGGCCGTCGTGCTGGGGTTCGGCCCCCGTCCGCTCGGCCCGCCGGACGCCGCCCGATGGACCCGGCGCGCCCCCTGGTTGCCGGGCCACGACACGCCCCTCGAGGTCCGCTACCGCGACCCGAGCCAGATGGGCAAGGTCTACCTGGTGCCTGCCGGCGTCGACCGCCCGGTCCCGGGCATGGGCGGCCACGAGCAGGGACCCGACGCGGACGACCCGGAGCTGACGCTCGACCTGTGGCGCGGCCGGATCCGAAAGCACCCGGGCGAGCTCAAGAACCTCCTGCGAAACCAGGCGTTCGTCGCCGGGATCGGCAACGCCTACAGCGACGAGATCCTCCATGCCGCCGGGCTCCTGCCGTTCCGCAAACGCTCGACGCTCGCGGCTGACGAGGTGGACGACCTGTACCGGGCCACGCGCGAAACTCTCGCCCGCGCGATCGAAATCCTACGCGCGCGCGTGCCGCCGACATTCGAGCAACAGGTGCGCGACTTCCTGGCGGTGCACCTGAAGGGTGGCCAGGCGTGCCCGCGCTGCGGGACCCGGATCAGCGAGGTCAAGGCAGGCGGCTTCGTGACCTCGTTCTGTCGGGGCTGCCAGCGCTGAGGGTCAGGGGATCCTGAGCTCCATCCCCGCCTTGATGAGCGTCGAATCGAGAGCGTTCAGCCGCTGGATCGCCTCGACCGTGGTGTCGTGGCGGAGGGCGATCGCGTACAGCGTGTCGCCGGATCTGACGGTGTAGACGCGCTGGGGCCGTGCACTGGTCGTCGGGCTCGCCGCGGGGGAGACCGCGCCGCCCGTCACGGGAGCGGTGCTCGGCGGGGAGCCTGGACTGGCAACCGGGACGTCGGTGGACGGCGGCAGGACGAGCGCGGCGGCCGACGGCGATGGCCCGCGCATCACGCGGTCCACGGCGCCAGAGCCAACGCTCGTCGTCAGGGGCAGCGGTTCGCCTGGCAGACCAGCCAGGACGACGAAGGCCAGGGCGATAACCATCAGGGCCACGAGACCGGCCTGTGCCGGGCGACCCGGCAGCGGCAGGTCGGCGGCCGACGAGACGCGCCCGGTGTCGAGACGGACGGGGGCCGTCCGAACCAGTGCCCAGCGGGTGGTCGCGACCGCCGGTCGGGGACGCGGACGAGCTCCCGTCCCCCGGACGGGCCGGTCGAGGGTGGCTGCGGCGGCGGCGTGGAACGTCGCGCACGAGGCATGGGCGGCACCCAGGCACAGCCGCGCCTGCTTCTCGAGGGCGAGGGGCGCGGATGGCTGGACAGCTGCACAGCGCTGATCGCGAGCTGGGTGGGAGCTCCGCCAGGCGCCGTCCGCCGAGACGACGAACGGACAGACGCGGGCGATGGGGACGGCTGCCGCGGTCGCATCCCGCCCGGGTGCCCGCGTGCCGGGCGCAGCGGTCCGATCGCCGGAGGTGACGGTCACGGTCCGCAGCATACTCCCCCGGAATCATGTGCGAATGCCGTTTTCCGTGCATGGGCTAGAACGTCTGTACCACGCGCACCCGTCCCCGGGCGGCGGGGCCGGAAACGCAAAAATCCTGGCGACGACCTATTTTCCCGAAAGGCTGCCCTCTCAGTATCTTCGGCGCTGGAGAGCTTAACTTCCGTGTTCGGTATGGGAACGGGTGTGGCCTCTCCGCTAGAGTCACCAGGATCTTCTGCGTCTGGATGTGTTTCGGCGCCGGTACGAGATCTCCGATCTCCGAGTTGATGGATCGATCGCGATCCCAGCCGCTGACCCCTGGTCAGTTGCTGAAGAGGTCAAGCCCTCGACCATTAGTACCGCTCAGCTTCATCCGTCGCCGGACTTCCACATGCGGCCTATCAAACAGGTGGTCTCCCTGCGGTCTTACCCGGTTGACCCGGTGGGGAACCTCATCTCGAGGCGAGCTTCGCACTTAGATGCTTTCAGCGCTTATCCCGACCGAACAT
>JACDAV010000422.1 GCA_013695255.1 Chloroflexota bacterium | reverse complement strand
GTGTGGACCCGAACGGCGGTGGCCGGTGGTCGGGTGGTCGTGGTCGCGCCCTGGCACCCGGCGGCCGCGTTCAGCGTCGGCGCGGCGATGGCCAAGCACAAGCTGATCTACGCGCTCGCGGACGCCGCCGTGGTGGTCAGCAGCGCTGCCGGAAGCGGCGGAACGTGGGCGGGCGCGGTCGAGGCCGTCGAGGCGGGTTGGGTGCCGGTCCTGGTTCGGGATGGCCCCGGCGTCCCGGACGGAAATCGCCGGCTGATCGAGCGCGGCGGGCTGGCCCTGCCGGAGGACGCGGTGACCGAGCTCGTGAGCGTGGCGGCGCTCGTGGCGGCGGCTCGGCCGGCGCACGAGCAGCAGTCGCTCTCGCTGGCCGACTGATCGGTGGCACGGGAATCGCGCGGGATCGGTCGGCCAGCCGAGCATCCTCCCCGGAATGCATGCCGGTCGACGGCCCGAACGCGGCCATGATGCGTACCGGGACTGTTCGGCACGAGAATCGGCTCGTTCTGCCTCCTGGGCGGTCAGGTTCGTGCGTGGCGTCCGGCTGATCCGGCCAGCAAACTGGCCCAGCAGTCCCCGGGCGAATGCCTGGCCGCATCGGGGTCTGCCCCGTCGGGTTGCAGTCCACCCGCGCATATCTGGCCGCGCGGCTGGCCCCGGAGCGGCGACCGGGGGCGGCTGGCGGCGCTGGTGGCGGCCGCACGACCGAGTCATGAGCAGCAGTCACTCTCACGGGTCGACTGAGCGACGACTGAACGCCATGGACCACGACTACTCACACGAGCCTGCCGCTCGTGTGCCCGATTCGCGAATTGACATCGGCTGCAGTATTGGAGACCGTCGTCAGGTCCAGAGTCAGACCAGCGCGAGGAGGAGACACAGTGCGACACCGATGGGTGGCGAAGTCGAAGCTTGGGGCCGCCGCCGTTGGCCTCGCGATCACGGCCGCGGCGTGTGCGGCCCCGGGGGCCTCCGGGCCCGCGGGAAGCGGCGGTGAGCAGGTCGTCCAGACCGCGGTCCCGGGCGCCACGTGCACCTTCGACAAGTACAACGGCAAGGGCGTCCCGAAGCTCGACCTGAAGAATGCGACGGTCGGGTTCGCGCAGTCCGAGAAGGAGGCGAACCCCTTCCGGATCGCCGAGACGCAGTCGATCAAGGACGAGGCCGCGAAGCTCGGGATCAAGCTCCTGACGACCAACGCCGAGTCGGATCTCAACAAGGAGATCTCGGACATCAAGGGGATGATCGACCAGGGGGCGCAGGCGCTGATCGTCTCGCCCCTCAACTCCGAGGGGCTGGATCCGGCGCTCGACTACGCCAAGGAGAAGAACGTGCCGATCATGACGATCGACCGTTTCCTGACGACCAAGAAGGCGTGCACGGACTACATCGGCTGGGTCGGATCGGACTTCGTCGAGCAGGGCAAGCGCGCGTTCGATGCGCTGAGCGCCGCAACCGGTGACGAATGCAACCTCGCAGTGCTCCTCGGAGCGGCCGGCGTGAACGTGACCAACGATCGCCAGAAGGGCTTCGAGGACCAGATGGCGGCCAAGAGCTCGAAGATGAAGGTCATCGCCAAGCAGGCGGCCGACTACGAGCGGGCCAAGGGCCAGACCGTGACGGCGCAGCTCATCCAGGCCAATCCGGAGATCAACTGCATCTACGCCCACAACGACGAGATGGCGCTGGGTGCCGTCGCTGCGCTCAAGGACGCGGGCAAGAAAGCTGGCGACGTGAAGATCCTCACGATTGACGGCACCAAGGGCGCGGTCCAGGGGATCGTCGACGGCTGGATCAGCGGCGTGATCGAGTCCAACCCGCGGTTCGGCCCCCTCGCCTTCAAGGCTCTCGGCGACTTCTACGGCGGCGCCGGCGTGCCGGAGAAGACGATCATCTCGGACAAGGAGTACACGAAGGACAACGCAGCGGCCGAATTGGCCAACGCCTACTGAACGTCAGCCAGGTCCCTTCCGGCCCGCATGTCCGCGTCTGCTCGAGGCGTGCGGGTCGGGACGGGTTCCGGTGACGATCGTCCGATGAGGCATCCATGACCACGGCTGCTCCCGCGGCCGTGGTCCTCGACGTTCGCGAGGTCTCCAAGCACTTCGCCGGGGTGCTTGCGCTCGATCGCGTCTCGATGGAGCTGCGGCCGGGTGAGGTTCACGCGCTCGTCGGCGAGAACGGCGCCGGCAAGTCGACCCTGATCAAGGTCCTGACCGGCGTCCACCAGCCGGACGAGGGAGAGGTTCGTTACGGGGGCGAACCGGTGAGCTTCGCCCGGCCGCTCGACGCACAGGCGGCGGGAATCGCCACGATCTACCAGGAGGTCAACCTCGTCCCGCTCCTGAGCGTGGCTCGCAATCTCCTCCTGGGGCGCGAGCCGACGAATGCACTCGGGCTGATCGACCAGCGGCGGATGAACCGGATCGCCCGCGAGACGCTGGCGCCCTACGGTATCGACGTCGACGTCCGGCGACCGCTTCGTCAGCTGGGACTCGGAATTCAGCAGATGGTCGCCATCGCCCGGGCGATCGCCGCCGACCATCGGGTCGTGATCATGGATGAGCCCACCTCGTCGCTCGAGCCGCGCGAGGTCGAGCGCCTCATGCAGGTCGTCGATCGGCTGCGGCGCGACGGCGTTGCCGTGGTCTACGTCTCGCACCGGCTCGACGAGGTGTTCCGGCTGTGCGACCGGGTCACGGTGCTGCGCGACGGGCGCCGCGTGCACTCAGGGCCGGTGGCGGAGATCACGCGTCTCGAGCTCGTCTCGAAGATGCTGGGCCGGGACCTTGCGGACGTGGCGCGCGCCCGGACGCGGTTCAACGAGCATTCGACGGACCGGGCCGCGGAGCCCGTGCTTCGCGCCTCGGATCTCACCCGACGGCACGTGCTGGACCACGTCTCGGTCGAGATCCGGGCGGGCGAGGTGATCGGGCTGGCAGGCCTGCTGGGGTCCGGGCGGACCGAGACGGTCAAGGCGATTTACGGCGTGCTGCCGCTCGACTCCGGGGCCGTCGAGGTGGGTGGCGGCCGGGTTCGCGCCGGATCGCCGCGCTCGGCGATCGCTGCCGGCGTCGCGCTCATCCCCGAGGACCGCAAGGCGGAAGGGATCATCCCCACGCTGTCCGTGCGGGACAACATCGTGCTCGCCGCGCTGCCGAGGCTGTCGCAAGCGGGCTTTACCTCCGACCGCCGCCAGGATGCGGTCGTCGAACGGCTCATGAGCCGCCTGCGGATCAAGGCGTCAAGCCCCGACCAGCGCGTGGGCGAGCTGTCCGGCGGCAATCAGCAGAAGGTGCTGCTGGCCCGCATGCTGTGCCTCGACCCGCGGGTGCTGTTGCTCGACGATCCCACCCGCGGCATCGACGTCGGCGCCAAGGCGGAGATCCAGGCCCTGATCAGCGAGCTCGCGGACCAGGGGATGGGTGTGCTGCTCATCTCGTCCGAGCTGGAGGAGGTGGTCGAGGGCTCTGATCGGGTGGTCGTGCTGCGGGACGGGGCGGTCGTCGGTGAGCTGCGCGGAGACGAGGCGACCGAGGATGGGGTCATGGCGCTCATCGCCGCGGCCGCGCGCGAGACCGGCCAGACGGAGCTGATCGACGAGACCGCCGCGAGCCCGGATGGGCCCGATGACGGCGACTGAGACCGCCCCGGCCGCCCAGGCGCCGGGGCGCCGGCGGCTGCTCGACCTCGTGGCCGAGAACGGGGTTTACGTTGGCCTGCTGCTGCTGATCGCGTTCAACCTTCTGTTCACCCGGCGCTTCGGCGAGATCGACAACATCCGGCTGCAGTTCGTCCAGGTGGTCCCGGTGGCGATCATCGCGCTCGGGATGGCGCTGGTCATCGGCACCAGGGGGATCGACCTCTCGGTTGGTTCGGTGATGGCGATCGCCTCGGCGCTTCTCGCCCTGTACCTGGGCTACGGGCCGGTCGTTGCCATCGCCGTTGCACTCCTCGGGGGAGCCGTCGTTGGCCTGGTCAACGGCGTCCTCGTGTCGGTCGCCGGCGTCCAGCCGATCGTGGCGACGCTCGCGCTCCTCGTGGGCGGACGCGGTTTGGCGCTCGTTCTTGCACGGGGCCGCCTGACCGAGGTGTTCGATCCGACGCTGGCCACGATCGGCTCGGCCCGCGTCTTCGAGGTGCCGATCGTCGTCCTCATCGCGCTCGCCGTCGCCGTGGTCATCGGCATCCTCGTGTCCCGGACGACCTTCGGGCGCTACCTGGTGGCGATCGGCGGGAACGCGGAGGCGAGCGTGCTGGCCGGGGTGCCGGTCCGCCGGACGCTGCTGACCGTGTACATCCTGTGCGCTGCGCTGGCCGCGCTGGCCGGCGTCATCCAGACGGCGCGGCTGAGCGCGTCGGACCCATCGTTCGTCGGCAATTTGATCGAGCTGAGCGCGATCACCGCAGTAGTGGTGGGCGGTACACCCTTGTCCGGGGGGCGGATCCGGATCATGGGCACGCTCGCCGGCGCGATGCTGATGCAGCTCATCGCGGCCACGCTGATCACGCACAACCTGCCGGACTCCGCGACCCGGATGGTCCAGGCCGTGATCATCGTGGCCGCGGTCCTGATCCAGCGCCAGCGAGGCGCCGCATGACCGCGATGGCGACGGCGGGCGACGTCGGCCGGGCCTCCGGCCGCCGGGAGCGCGTCGCCGCGCGGCTCCAGCAGGGCGGCGCACTCGTGGTCGTCGTCGTCGTGACGCTCGTCGCCTCCCTGCTCTTCGGCGGCCGGTTCGCGAGCGTCGACAACCTGCTCGGCATCCTCGAGGCGAGTTCGTTCCTGGGGATCGTCGCGGTCGGCATGACGTTCGTGATCATCGGCGGCGGGATCGACCTGTCGGTCGGCTCGCTCCTTGCCCTGTCCGCGGTCCTGGCAGCGTTCGGTTCGCAGTTCGGCAGCGTCGTCGCGGTGGCGCTGCCGCTCGGCGTGTGCGGGCTCATCGGCCTCGTCAATGGCCTGCTGATAGCCCGGGCCCGACTGGCGCCTTTCATCGTGACCCTCGCCACGCTGCTCTTCGCGCGGGGCCTGGCCTTTGCCGTGTCCGACGAGGGCAACACGATCTTCCGGATCGACCCGGATCAGGCGGTGATCGCGCTCGGCCAGGGCTCGATCGCCGGGATCCGGATTCCCATCCTCCTCGCCGGGCTTGCGTTCGTGGCCGGCTGGGTCGTGCTCAATCGGGCCCGCTATGGCACGGCGGTGGCCGCGATCGGCGGGAACGAGGAGGCCGCGCGGCTGATGGGACTGCCGATCGCACGGGTCAAGGCCGCGATGTACGTCACCAGCGGGCTCCTCGCGGGGCTTGCCGGGCTGCTCGTGGCTGCGCGGTCGTCGTCGGGTCAGTCGACGATCGGCGTCGGTCTCGAGCTGCAGGCGATCGCTGCCGTGGTGATCGGCGGCACGCTGCTCACCGGCGGCTTCGGATCGATCGCCGGGACGCTCGCCGGCGTCCTCCTGCTCAACGTCATCAACAACGTCATCAACCAGGTCGGAACACTCAGCTCGTACTTCCAGCAGGTCGTCAGTGGCGTCTTCCTGATCGTCGTCGTGCTCGTCCAGAGATACCTCACCAGGGAGCAGCGCCTGTGAACACGACCGCCCACGCCGAGACGCCCGAGCCGATGCCGGCGGCGGCGGGCCTGCGGTTCGGGCTGTTCATGAGCCAGGCGGACAAGCCGTGGACGCAGGTCCTCGACGAGTTCTCGATGGCCGAGGAGCTCGGCTTCGACCATGCCTGGCTGGTCGACCATCTCGTGGACACGGACGGGCCGCCCGAGAACGGCTGCCTCGAAGGCTGGACGCTGCTGTCGGCGCTCGCGGCGCGCACATCGCGGATTCGCCTGGGCGTCCTCGTGTCGAGCAACACGTTCCGGCACCCGGCGCTGCTGCTCAAGGAGGCGGTCACGGTCGACCACGTGAGCGGCGGCCGGTTGATTCTCGGCATCGGGACCGGCTGGCACGAGGACGAGCACCGCCGCTACGGGATCCCGCTGCCCGCGTCGCCCGAACGCGTCGATCGCTTCGAGGAGGCCGTCCAGATCATCACGATGCTGATGGGCCAGGAGCGCTCGACCTTCACCGGGCGTCATTACCAGCTCCACGATGCACGCCTGCAACCGCCGCCTGTCCAGCGGCCTCGCATCCCCATCCTGATTGCCGCGCATCGACCACGGATGCTCCGGCTGGCCGCTCGCTACGCCGATCAGTGGGACACGTTCGCCGCCATCCCCGGCACCGCCACGGAGGGCGTCGAGGCGGACTTGAGCGACCGGATCGCGCGGCTCGACGACGCCTGCCGCGACATCGGGCGCGACCCGGCCGAGATCCGCCGGTCGACCTGGGCGACACGTGAGGTGCTCCGCTCGACCGACGCATACGTCGACTTCGTGCGCCGCCACCACGCCCTCGGCTTCACCGATTTCACGACCGTGCTGCCGGCTCCGGAGGACGCCGCGGTGGTGCGCGAGGTGGCGCTCGAGGTGATTCCCGCGATCCGATCCGGCCAGCTCCTCGGCTGAGCCTTGGCGGGTGCCCCGAGCATGCTGCCCCGAGCGCGATCGAGATGGCCGTCCCCGCACCGCGACCAGCGCGTTACGGGGTCGCCGCGTCCCCGAGCCGTGATGCGTGTTGAGCCCGCCGCCAGGTCGCAGTCCGCGGGCGCATGACTGACGTTGCGGCCCGCCGGGTCGCACTGCTGGCGCGACGGGCCGGTTGAGTCGAACGGCCCGCTCGCCCGCGCTGAGGCCCGAGTGGCTACCCGCCGGCGGCGCTCCCGAACGCGGTCACGATGCCCGCTTCCTGGGCCGCCGCGACGAGGTCGCCCGGGATGGCCTTCGAGGCCCGCCGTGTCACCGCCGCGATCCGCTCCGGGTCCACCTTCGGCGTGCGCGCCGCATCGAGAAGACCGTTGGCCTCCTGCTCCGTGTCGGTGAGCTGGGTGTAGCAGAAGCCGGCGATGCCGGGCGAGTCGAGGACCGCCGTCACGAGCTCCTCGTACTTCGCCAGCAGCCCGTCCGCATCGGCCACGCTGCCGTAGCCGAACCAGGGCCGGCCGGGCTCGGCGTGGAACGAGATGCCGCCGAACTCGGACAGGACGATCGGCTGCCCTGCCCGCGGCACGTCGCCACCCACCTGGATCCGGTGGTGCTGCGGCCGGCCGGTCAGCGCCCGCTGGACCGCCTCGGCCGTGCCGTACCGCTCGCGCAGCACGGACCCCTCCAAGGCGTAATCGTGGATGCCCCAGATGTCCGCCACGACGTGCTCCCAGCCGTCGTTGCCGATCACCGGTCGGGTCGGGTCGAGCGCCCTGGTGAGCCCGTAGATCCCCTCCACGAACGCCCGGTGGGCCGGGTTGCCCGGCAGGTTCGGCAGCCCCCAGCTTTCGTTGAACGGCACCCAGGTCACGATCGACGGGTGGTTGTAGTCGCGCCGCAGGACCTCGAGCCACTCGCGGGTGAACCGCTCGACGGCGTGCTCCGTGTACGCGTAGGCGCTGGCCATCTCCGACCAGACGAACAGCCCCTGCCGATCGCACTCGTACAGGAAGCGCGGGTCCTCGACCTTCTGGTGGTTGCGCACGCCGTTGAAGCCGAGCGCCTTGATCGACTCCACCTCGCGGCGGATCGCATCCTCGCTGGGCGCGGCGAGGTGCGACTCGGGCCAGTAGCCCTGCGACAGCACGAGCCGCAGGTACGACGGCACGCCGTTGAGCAGGAACAGGCCATCGGTCGCCTGGACGGACCGCAGCCCGACGTAGCTGTGGACCTCGTCGAGGGCGGTCCCGTCGGCCGTCTCGAGGATGAGTTCCGCGTCGACGAGGTTCGGGTGCTTCGGCGCCCACAGGAGCTTGCGCCGGCCGATGTTCAGCACGACCGGCTCGAGACCCACGTCCCGGCGGATCTCCCGACGTCCGACGAGGTAGGTGTCGTCCGCGAGCAGGTCGCCCCGGAGCGACAGGCGCAGCCGCAGCCGGAGCGGCGCGTCCGGGTCCCGGTTGAGGCGGACCTGGAGGCCCAGGACGCCGCGATCGAGGTCCGGCGTCCAGCGGAGCTCCTCGATGTGCGTCCGGTTGACCGCCTCGAGCCAGACCGGCTGCCAGATCCCCGTCGTCCGGTGGTACCAGATGCGCCTCGGCTCCGGCTCCCAGAACTGCTTGCCGCGCGGCTGGGTCAGGTCGCGCGGCTGGTCCTCGGCGCGCACGACGATGACCTGCTCGCCGTCGCCCCGGAGCGCCTCGGTCACGTCGAGCGCGAACGACGCGTGGCCGCCCTCGTGCCGCCCGACGGGCAGCCCGTTGACCCAGACCCGCGCCTCGTAGTCGACGGCGCCGAAGCGCAGCAGCAGTCGGGTACCGGGCTCCCAGCCGCCGACGTCGCCGAGGCGGAACGTGCGCCGGTACCAGACGACCGGGTGCTCCGAGGTGTCGTGGATCCCGGACGCCTTGGACTCGGGCGGGAAGGGGACCTGGATGGTGCGGTCGAAGCGTGCTGGGTCGTCCGGCCAGCCCTGGTCCGCCCCGACGTCCGCGTCGTCGTAGGCGAAGCCCCACGGGCCGGTCAGGTCGAGCAGGTGAGGCCGGCGGAACTGCGGGTTCGGATGGAGGGGCATGCGGGCAGGTTAGCCGGGCAGGGGCGGGTGGGCGCGGACGGGGCGGGCGCGGGGCGGATGTCGCAACACGCTGCGGCGGGTTTGCGTCCCGCGGCTGGGAAGGCGGGTGCTCACTCCCGGTGAGCGGAAACCGCACATCCGAGCGTGGCCGTGGCGCCAGGCTGCACCTGGATTTCCCCGCCGTGCACGAATGTGCGGGATTCGCTCGATGACGGTGAAGGCTAGGCGCGACGAGCCCTGGCGTGGGGTCCTGACTCCCGGTGAGCGGCAACCGCGGCGCTCATCAGCCGGGCGGCGGTCCGAGGATCTCCTGGCCATGCTGAGCTGCGGCCGCGATGAGCCTCTCGATATCCGGCGGCCCGTCGGGCGGGAGCGTCCGCCGCTCGGCCGGGACGCCGGCCTCGGTGACGAAGCGCTCGAAGCCCGCGGGAGTGGTGATGGCGACGATGCGGGCCGTGCCGCCCGGATCGACGCTGAAGCCATGTTCGACATCGCGAGGAAGCCAGACCAGGGAACCGGGACTGCCCGCCCAGGCGCTCTCGCCGCAGAAGCCCGAGAGGGAGCCTTCGAGCACGACGAAGGCCTCGTCCTCGGCGTGGTGCACATGCCTCGGTGTCGCGAACCCCGGTGGGCAGAGAAACTCGACCACGGCCAGCCGTCCGCCGGTCTGGTCGCCAGCCGCCTTGATCGTCGCGAGCGTCCCCGAGAACCAGATCGCCGGCGCGTCGTCGGCCGTCACCGCGTGATGGCAGGCCGGTTGACGGGTCATCGCTTCCATGGTCGTGCCTCCTCGCCCGTCCGCTGCCCGTCAGTCGAGCGTGATCGTCCCCGAGCCCTTGATGATCGCCACGCCGCCGGCGATCTTCACGCGGGCTGTCCCGCCGCCGGTGGCTCCGGCGAACCGCCCGGTCCCACCGACGATCGTCTGCGTGACGTCGGCGAACTGCGGGTTGCCCGGGAGGCCGAAACCGATGTAGCCGTGCGCACCGGCAGCACCGGGCGAACGGAACGGAGCCGGCTGCACCTCGCGGATCAGGAGGACGCTGCCGTCGGCGAAGATCACGGTGCGAAGGTGGCAACCGAAGCCGCAGTCGCCGAAGACGATGGACTGGCTGGCGATATGCCCGAGACCCGAGATCGTCCCGCTGCCGCAGGACATGCCGGGCGGGCAGTCGAACGGCGACTGGACCGGGCCGCCGTAGGGTTCGACGAACACTGACTGATAGCTGCTTGTCGTGGACGCGCTGACGGGCACCGTCAGGGTCATGGCCAGCAAGGCGACTGCGGCCGCCGTCGTGATCCGGGTCTTCACGGTTGCTCCTTCTCGGAGATGTGCCGAGGTCACGGAGCGGGCGCCCCTGTCTGCCTCGGTCGCCCGGCGACTGTAGGTAGCAATGCGCCGGAAGACATCCGCGAAACCACCGAGACCGGTACGGAATTCCGATACGGAATTCAGCCCGCAGCCGTCGGCGACGACCGTCAGAGGTCCGTCGATCCTCTGCCCGGCACCGCGCCAGCCGCAATCTGGGCGCGGTTGGCGAGGCCGCACTTGGCAAGGATGCTCGCCACGTGGCTCTCCGCCGTCCGCTCACCGATGTTCAATGTCTCGGAGATCTGCCGGTTGGTCATGCCGCGAGCCACGAGCGAGAACACCTCGCGCTCACGCGGGGTCAGGAAGGACGGCGGCGGAGGCGACGACCGGGGGTCGACCGACATTGGATCACCCGGCTCGACCGCGAGGACCGCAAACAGCCGCCGGTCGCTCGCCTCGCCGGCAAGGGTCCGGTTGCCGCGATCACCGAACCGCAGCCCGGCGCCCCCGACCAGGTCCTTCACCGTGCTCGAGACGAGAACCTCGCCCGGCGCGGCAAAGCCGACCACGGATTCGGCGAAAGCCGCGGCGGTCCCCGTCAGGCGACCGTCGCCGATCTCACATTCGCCGGTGTGCAGCCCCGTCCTGATGGCGAGGCGGAGTGATCCGGCATGGTGGCGGATCGCCTCGGCGGTCTCGATGGCCCGCAGCGGGCTGTCGAACGTCGCGCGGACGTGCCCGTCGGACAGGCTCGCGATCCGACCGCGGCGGTCGCGGATCTCGCGAGCCACGAGCGCCTCGAACCTGCCATGCACGTCCGCCCGGCGGCGGTCGCCGGTGACGACCTCGCGCTGCGCCCCATCGTCGATCTCGCTCACGAGGACGGTGGCGAGGACCGAGACGGGCTGTCGATCCGGCCTGATCCCGGTGACGAACTCCTCGATCTCGTCGACGATGGCATCGACGTCCCCGACCCACGGCAGGTAATCGACGCCCGGGAGCTCCACCAGGCGCGCTTCGGGGATCCGCGCAGCCACGTAACGTCCGGGCTCAGCCACGCCTTCCTGCCCGGGTCCGGTCCGATGAAGCACGAGCGTCGGCACGCGGATGGTTGGCAGCAGCGCGCGGACGTCGATCGTCGCGTTCATCCGGTGCAGGCTCACCATCGCGCCGGGACTCACCGCCAGGCGCTGGAAGCCCGCGAACCACGACCGGAACATCTCGTCTCGAGCCGCGCTCGGCGCGATCGTCTCGAGGAGGTCGTCGACGCCGCCGGGAACTCCGAGGGCTCCCCAGGTCTCATGCGCCGTCCGGGCCAGGTCGTCCAGAAGCGTCGCGAGCTCCTCGGCCGTCGGGCCCCACGGGTAGTCCGGCGCCCGGACCTCGGCGGCGTACGCCGCGTACAGGACGAGCGCGGAAGTCCGCTCCGGGTAGGTCGCCGCAAACAGCATCGCGAGCGGTGCGCTCTCGGAGAAGCCGAACACGACGGCCCGCTGGGATCCGGCCGCGTCCATCACCGCGCGCACGTCGTCCATCCGCTCGACGAGCGGGGCGATGCCGGCCGTGCGGTCGGACATGCCGGTCCCCCGCTTGTCGAACAGGATCAACCGCGAGAAGCCGGCGAGCCGCCGCAGGTAGCGCTCGTAGCGCGGTTCCTGCCACCCGTACTCGAGGTGGGAGATGAACCCCGGGGCGTGGACGAGATCGATCGGCCCGTCACCGACGACCTGGTACGCGATGCTCAGGTCGCCGCTCCGCGCGTATCGCGTTCGTGGGGTGGTCGGCGCCATGCTCAAGGCTCCGGTATCCGTCGCGATGCCGCCCAGGCCGATGCCCCGTCCTGCGCGGGGGCTCCGCGCTGCTTCGGCCGAGAGCCTACATCAGCCTGAGTGGAGCCCACGGGCTTGCGCCGGCAGGGGCGAGAGGTCCGCCCGCGGGTCCTCACTCCAAGTGAGCGGAAACCAGACATTCGAGCGTGGCGCCGGGTCCAGGTTGCAGGTGCACGCCCGAGGCACGCACGAAATGTGCGGGATCCCCTCGATGACGGTGAGGGCGCCCGGCGGCGACCGCCTCAGTCGGTGGCGGGCACCGCGCGGACCGAGCCGGCGAAGATCGAGATCATCCCGTCGTCCTCGTTGGCGGTCACGAACAGGTTCCGCGACGGGATCGCCAGAAGCCCTTGCGGTCGCGAGCCCGTGGGCAGGCGTGCGCGCTCGCCTATATAGACACCCGATCATGCGCTGCATATCATGGCCGCATGCGGAAACACACCACGATCGACGTCGACATGGATCTGGTCCGTGAGGCCGGCGATGCGCTCGGCACCAAGCGGATGACTGACACGATCCACGCCGCGCTCGACGATGTCGTCCGCCGGCGGCGCCGGATGGCGCTCCTTGACTTTCGGCCCGCCATCGACCTCGGCGATCTCGACGCCATGCGCGCTCACCGATTCGCTGAGTCGGAGGCTCCATACGAACCGGATCCGGAATGAACGAGCTCTTCGACACGAGCGTGCTGGTGCTCGCGGCCAGGCGGCCCGCCGTCGCCCGCGCGCTGGCCGACGCCCTGTCCACGGACGCAGTGACGCTCTGCGAGCCGATCCTGCTCGAGTACCTGAACGGTGCCCGAAGCGCGGCCGAATACGACCGCTTCGAAACCGCGCTGCGTGCAGCCCGGCTCGTTCGAACCACTCCTGACGACTGGGAACGCGCGCTCGAGGTCCACCGATCGCTGGCCAGAACTGGACCCGGGCATCAGCGCAGCGTCCGCATCCCGGATCTCCTGATCGCCGCGGTTGCCGAACGACATGCGCTCCCCGTCGTCCATTACGACCAGGACTACGACCGGATCGCGGCCATCACGGGTCAGGCAGCCCGCTGGGTCGTGCCGCGCGGGACGGCCTGACCGTCGGCGGCACGCTCGCGGGCCGAGTCTCCCAACCAGGTCCATCGGCCATTCACAATTGGCCCACATCCGGGCGCGACTCTGGCGTCAGCGGTCCGATGACGGACCGGCAACGACAAGGGAGCGCACACGATGAACCGTTCAATTCTCTTCCGGGTCTTCGCCGTCGTGCTGCTGGTCGCGCTGGCGATCGGCGGCGGCGCGATGGTCTACGACGCCGGGGTCAACGCCGGCCTGCAGCAGGCGGCCGCACAGGCCGCCGCATCGGGCGAGGCCGCCCCCGTCGTCCCGTATGCCTATGGGCCGCATGGCTGGGGCTATGGCGGCGGCTGGGGCTCCGGCGGCGGCTTCGGGTTCTTCGGGATCTTCTTCTGGATCCTCGGCTTCTTCCTGATCTTCGGCCTGCTTCGGGCGGCATTCGGGGGCGGCCGCTGGGGCGGGCCCGGTCGCTGGGGCGGGCCGGACCGCTGGGGTGGCCCGGGTGGCCCCGGTGGCCAGGGTGGGCCGGGCGCCGATGGCCGGCGGGCGATGCTCGAGGAGCTCCACCGCGACATGCACCGCGGCGAGTCCGGCCAGTCCGGCGACCCGGCCCGACCCGCCGGCGCCTGACCGCCGTAGGATGCCGGCACCATGCCCCGGATTCTGATCGTGGACGACG
>JACDAV010000418.1 GCA_013695255.1 Chloroflexota bacterium | reverse complement strand
GCCGAGGTGCTCGGCAAGCGGGAAGCGGCCACCCAGAAGCTCCTGAGCCGCGCGCTCGCCACCATCCGGGAGGCCTACCGTGCCGACGCCTGACGCCGCAGCCCCGACTTCCATTCGGCCGGATCCGCTCGAGGCCGGCCTGGCCGGCATCTTCGCCTTCGACCCAGAGCCGAGCGTTTTCCACCGAGTCGACGAGCGCGTCGAGCGCGCGATCCGCAGCTGGACGCCGCCCAGCGCGCGACTGTCCGGCCGGGCACGCCCGCGGCTTCGGCGTCGGGCGGGCATCGCAGGGCTGCTGGCGGCCGTCATCGTCGTCGGTGGGGCGGGCGGGGGTCTTCTCGGGCTCTATGCCTGGCTCAGCGGCCCGTACAGCAGCCTGCCCTGGGAGCGCGGCGAGGAGCTTGGCATCTCGCAGGTCGTCGACGGCTATCGCGTGACGATCGATCGGGCGTACGCCGACGCGACCCGGCTGATGCTCGCCATCTCGGTGGTCGACGAGCTCCAGCGGCCGGGGATCTCGCAGCTCATGGCGATGTCCACGGTGGTCACGGACGAGTCTGGCCGTTACTCCGGCAACGGCGCCACGTCCAGTCCGCTCGACCGAACGACGGCGGCGAACATGATCTGGCTCACGCCGGCGGCGATCCCCCTGCCGGCCGGACCGCGGCGGTTCCACGTCGTCATGCCGCACATCGAGGTGCGCGATGACGCCACGCCGCCGCCGGAGAGCGCCGACGTCGACGGGTGGAACCCCTGGCGCAGCCACCTGGGTCCCTGGACGTTCGACTTCGAGCTCCAGGTCGCCGGCGGCACGGCGGCAGCACCGACGGCCGTCGCCGAGGTCGGGGGCGTGCGGGTCAGCATCGCGCGCCTGGTCGCGGCGCCGTCCGTGGTTCGCGTCGAGCTGGAGGTCGAAGGGGCTGCCGGGAGCGACTGGTCACCGATCGGCGAGGTCCGTCACGGCGGCCGCGTGCTGCGGTTCGTGACCTCGAGCCTCGGCGATGGCGGCCCGATCGAGCTGCTGACCGACGCCGGCGTGGACGACGCGTCGGGCGAGTGGACGGTCCAGATCGACGAGCTCGTGGGCCTCAACGTCGCCGGCACCGACGAGGTCCGGCTGGCCGGCCCGTGGATCCTGCGGTTCACGCTCCCGTAGGTCGCCCCGTCTCGGGCCCGTCATGGCAACCGCAGCGAGGCGCCGACCAGGCAGTGGTCGCCGGGCCGCGAACAGTCGACGCTCGTTCGCGTCGTCCCCACGGTGGCGCTCGTGAAGACGTAGTCGATGCGAAGCAGGCCGATGCGGAGCGCCTCGAGCCGGCTCGGCCGCCAGGTCCAGCCGGGGCCCTGCCCCGCCTCGACGTGGGCGTCTCGGAGCCCGTCAGACAGTAGGCGGTAGGCGGGTTCCGTGGGAGCGACGTTGAAGTCACCGAGGAGCACCAGCGGCTCATCGGCCAGCATGAGCCTTTCGATACGCCCGCGCAGCCGTTCGAGTGCTGCGTCTCTTCCTGTCGCGTCGAACCCGATCGGCAGTCCGAGCGGCCCCATCGTGATCCTGCCCGGTAGCGGATGGGCGTTGACCACGGCGATGATCGACCCGGCGCCGAGGTCGAGGTGCGCCTCGATGGCGACCGGGTCGTCGAGCACCTCGTGGGCCGCGATCGGGTGGGCGCTCAACAGGCCCATGCCGAAGACGCTCGGATCCGGACGCAAGACCCGGTGGGGGTAGCGGTCGGTCAGCTGGGCGTCGGCTTCGATCGCGGCAGCCGTATCGGGCGTCAGCTCCTGCAGCGCGATCACGTCGGCAACGGTCGCCCGCAGCGCGGCGACGACCTGCGCACCGTCGCGCGCGCCGACCTCGAGGTTCCACGAGAGAACCGACAGGTCGCTGTCCGCTCCTGCGGCTGGCGAAAACGATGCCCATTCGGAGCCGAATCGCATCAGCCCGACGATCGAGGCGACGACGACCGCCGTGACGAGTGCCCGATCTCGCATGAGGAACGCCGGCGGCAGGAGGACCAGGACGGTGAGGAACAGGTGCGGCAGGAGGATCTGGGCCAGCGCCAGGATGCCGGTGCGTTGCGGCGCGATCGTCAGCAGCAGTGCCAGAAGCGTCACACCGATCGGGTAAAGCGCGAGCAGCCGTGCCACCGAGCGACGTCCGCGCGACCGACGCTCGTTCACGTTTCCAGGGGCCGGGATGGCCGCCTCCTTGCCGCCTCGTCGCGTAGAGTCATGCCGATGGACCTCTCGGAGCTGCCAGCCCGCTGGACGCTCACCGAGCGGGCGATCCCGCCGCCGTACCGACTGTGTGGCGTCGTCTACCACGGTCCGAGCCACGAGCCGCGGTGGGTCGCCTTCCTCTGCAACGCGGACACTGATGAACCCGGCGGGCCGGAAGGAGCGGGGGAGTCGCCGATCGAGGCCCTCGAGGATCTCGTCCGCGCCGTGGCATCCCCCGATGGCAAGGCGGAAGCCTGGGGAGGAACGGATGGATCGCGTCGGGTGTCCCCTGTTCGGGACGGGCTTTCTGGTCCTCGGTCTCATCGCGCTCTACGCTGTCGCAATGCGGGGTCGACTGCGCCCCTCGAGCTGACGCGCACCCGGGGGCGCGATGAACCCCCGGGCCGGATCACAAGAGGAGGACCGACCATGGCCGTCGCACGTGTCACCGAGTTGAGCGCCACGTCCGCCAAGAGCTTCGAGGACGCGATCAACCAGGGCGTCGCCCGAGCGACCAAGACCCTGCGCAACGTGACCAGCGCCTGGGTGAAGGAGCAGCGGGTCGAGATCAAGGACAACAAGATCGCCCAGTACCAGGTGAACATGCTCGTCACCTTCGTGCTCGACGACTGAGCTCGGCCGCCGACGGCACCGGGTGCCCGCCGACCTCGAGGCCAGCTACTCGACCGAATCGAGCCGCCACCCGTAGCTCGTGAAGAGGCATTCCCCGGCGCCGGGGTCGTAGCAGCCCGTCGCCAGAGTGAGCTTGAGGCCCTGGCCCGCAGCCGGGCTCGGAAACGTGGCGCGCGGGGGCTGGTAGAGCGCGATCTCCGCCAGCCGGACATCGTCGCCGAACGGCAGGAAGCGGCTGGCGCCGACGACCTGCCCGTCGGCCAGGAGCGGCACGACCCAGGTCGGCTGGTCGGCGACCTCGTCGAAGCCGTGGATCACATCCCCTGCTGACAACGGGATCCCGTCGAGCTGGGGCCAGGCGGTCGCGCTGGTGAGCGCGTGCTCGGCGAACCCTGCGTCCGACGGGGCGAAGCACTCGCCGCCCGGGTCGACGGGCGGGCACGTGGGCTCGCCGATGTTCAGGACCGAACAGGCCGCGAGGGCGATCGAAGCGCCGATTGCGAGCGTGATGCCTCGAGTCAGTCCCACGTTGCCTCCGTGTGAGCCGGCCGACGGGGCTGGGACGCTCTCCTGGGCCTGCCTGTGGTGCGGCCAGCACGGCTCGCCGAGGTCGTCGGGGTTACGTGCGCGGCACCGGCAATGCGAGGGACCCGCGGCGGCGGAGGATCAGGAACGCGCCATAGCCTGCGCCGCCCGCCAGAAGGACGGCGAAGACGACCAGCTCCCAGCCCTCGCCCAGAAAGGCGAACACGCCGAGCGCGAGGGCCGCCGGGTAGGCGGCCAGCATGCCGAGCCAGAAAGCGATCAGGTAGATCGGACGCTTCGCGGCCAGCGCCGCCGTCACGCCCAGCGCGAACGCCATGGCGAGCATCCACCAACCGTCCACTCGGAGCCAGCCCGTGATCAGCCAGCCGGCGAGGCCGACGAGGAACGCGGCGGTCGATCGCGCGGCCACCTGGGTCACTGCCGAACGGTAAGCCGTCGAGCTCGGGTCATCAACAGCCTGGGTCGTCCGGCCACCATGGCGGTACGCCGCCGCCGGCCGACACAGCACCATCCCTGGCGACGTCGACCCACAGGTGCCGACGCGGGGCGTTCGGCGGCGCCTGGATGGTCCCGACGACGGCGACGACGTTCGTCGGGCCCTGGCCGGGGGCGTGGTCCAGCATCAGGACCTGTGACCCGGTCGGGGCGACCCAGCACGCGACGCCGATGTCCGGTCCGAAGCCGACGGACAGCAGGGGATCGGTGACCGGGTGCACCGCGAACCATGCGACACCCGCCGCGGCGTTCCGGCCGTAGAGCGCGACGGGCACCTCCACGGGAGGGTCGGCGGGCGTGCCGCATCCGACGAGCGTCAATCCCATCACGAGAAGAACCTGTCTCGTTGCCCGTCCGCCCGGCCCGATGCGAAGCATCGCTTCACCGTATCGGATGTCCCCGCACGGCGACGGTCAATGGAACGAAAGATCTGTACGAGGTGTACTGGCTTCGGGATGCTCCGGAATGCCGTCACCTGCATGGCCACCGGGCTGATCGCGGTCGGCGCGCTGATCGGCTGTGCCACCGTGCAGCCCTCACCCGCGCCCGCAGAGCCGACCCTCGCGAATGCCGGGGAGTGCCCGGTCACGCGTCCCGGCGCCGGGCCACCCGGCGTCTCGCCCGATCTGTTCTTCGGGTCGGGCGCCGCTCACGGCAACGGGCAGCTGTGGGTCGGCGGCCTGTGGCCGGACGGCGTGATCGTGGCCGACGCGCGCTTCGTCGACGAGGACGGCGCCGTTGGGATGAAATTCGGCTGGTGGCGCGAGTCGGCCGGTGAGCTGACGATCACGGGGCGCCGGCTCGACGGCCCGGCTCCACCGGCGCGCGGCGAGGTTCCGTCCGGCTACGGAAGCTTGGGGTTCCAGGCCAGCGGCGTGATCTTCCCGACCGAGGGGTGCTGGGAGGTCACCGGGACGGTTGCCGGGACGAGCCTCACCTTCGTCACGTTCGTGCGCAAGCAAGAGATCACTCCCTCCCCGGCCGGCACGTTCGCCGCGGATCGGGCGCTCATCGGGCCATGCATCGCGTTCGAGCTCGGCGGCCGCGCATCGGTGGGCGATGCCGTCAACGCCTGGTGGTGGGACCAGGGCGCGAGCGGCGATTGCTCGACTCGGACGTCCGACGTGGTCCGGACGAAGGCGCGCACCGTCGTGGCTGCCGAGTCCATCCGGGTCACGATCCCGATCCCGCTGATGGGCGGCACGGATCGAGAGATCAACGTTGTGGTCGGGGCGTCGGGCGACGGGCTGGCCGGCACGGTCTCGGACGGTCGAGAGTCCGCGGCGGTCAGGCTCGTCCGCGTCTCCGAGGTCGATCCGGAGTCTCGGCCCGTCCCGTAGGCTTCGCCGGACGGAGGGGTAGACACGCGGGCGGGAGGCGACTGGATGCGCGTTGCGGTGACCGGCGGAAGCGGCAAGCTCGGGCGGGCCGTGGTCGAGGACCTGCTCGCCCACGAGTACGAGGTCGTCAATCTCGACCTGGTGCCCTCGCGGGATACCCGCGCGCCGTTC
>JACDAV010000416.1 GCA_013695255.1 Chloroflexota bacterium | reverse complement strand
AAGCCGCAGCGGAACCCGAACCCCAGAGCGACGGAGCTCTCCGGCTCGTAGGTGAAGCTCGCGTCGTTGAGGTGCAGCTTCTCGAGGGCCTCGCGGAGCAGCGGGTAGTCCTCGCCGGAGAGCGGGTACAGCCCGGCGAAGACCAGGCTCTTCGCCTCCTGGTAGCCGGGCAGCGGATTCGACGCCGGCCGACGGGCCAGCGTGATCGTATCGCCGACCTGCGCGTCGCGGACGCTCTTCAGGCCGGTCGCGACGTAGCCGACCTCGCCGGCCCGCAGCGCCTCGACCGGCACGAGCTGCGGCCGGAAGACGCCGAGCTCCAGCAGCTCCGCCTCCGCCCCGGACGCCATCAGCCGGATCGTGTCGTGGGCGTGGAGGGTGCCGCGGTCCAGCCGGACGTAGACGACGACACCCTTGTACGGGTCGTAGTGGCTGTCGAAGATGAGCGCCTGGAGCGGCGCGCTCACGTCGCCCGTCGGGGGCGGGATGCGCTCAACGATCGCCTCGAGGATCTCCGGCACGCCCGTGCCGTCCTTGGCCGAGGCGAGGATGACCTCCTCGCGCGGGATCGCCAGCACGTTCTCGAGCTCGTCCATGACGAGCTCCGGCTGGGCGGACGGGAGGTCGATCTTGTTGATGACCGGGATGATCGTGAGGCCCTCGCGGAGCGCCAGGTGGACGTTGGCGAGCGTCTGGGCCTCGATCCCCTGCGCGGCGTCGACGACGAGGATCGCGCCCTCGCAGGCCTGCAGGCTGCGGCTGACCTCGTAGCTGAAGTCGACGTGACCGGGCGTGTCGATCAGGTTCAGCGCGTAGGCAAGGCCGTCGCTCGCCGTGTACTCGAGCCGCACGGCACGCGCCTTGATCGTGATCCCCTTCTCGCGCTCGAGGTCCATCGAATCGAGGACCTGGCTCATCATCTGGCGACCCTCGACCGTGTGGGTCAGCTCGAGCAGCCGGTCGGCCAGGGTCGACTTGCCGTGGTCGATGTGGGCGATGATCGAGAAGTTGCGCAGCCGCTCCTGGGAGATGGTCACGAGGCCGGAGTGTACCGGCCGCCGGAGGCGAGCCATGGGGCGCGCTGTCCCCCAGTCAACGAATCGGCTCGTTGTGCGGTAGAAGTCGCTGTCCACACCAATGTGCTGCCGACCAGTCAGCGAAACAGGCCGAAACAGCCCCGAAACAGCCCAGGGGAGGGCACGCCAGCGTCGAACCGGGCGGTTCGTTGACGGCCAGTCAGCACCGGGCGGGGTGGCCGCGCCCCACCACCTCCGAGATCACGATTGCAGCGCGCTGAGCACCCCGACGCCGGCGACGATCAGCACCACGCCCGCGCTCTGCAGCCGGTCGAGGCGCTCACCGAACAGGCCGACGCTGACGATGGCGGCGATCGCGCCGAACTGCGAGGACACGACCGAGGCGACCGCGATGCCGTCGCGGGCACCGAACGCGTACGAGGCCACGCCGAGCACCTCGACGACCGCGATGACGACGACGAACGGCAGCGCCTCGCGGGTCATGCGGAGGCGGCGCGTCAGGAGGAGCGGCAGCGCCACGGCCACGGTGCCCGCCACGCGCGCCGGCAGGATGGCCCAGGCCAGGGGAAGCTCGGTGCCGATCCGGCCGGACACGTACAGGTTCACACCGAACAGGACCGCCGCGCCGACCGCAAGAAGGACCGCGGTACGCGAGCGCCCAAGCGCGGGCCGCTCGCCCGGCGCCGATAGGAGGGACGGTGCCCGACGCTCGACCGAGGTCAGCACGATCCCCAGCACGATCGCCGCCAGCACGACGGCCGCGCCGGCCGCCAGGGGTTCGCCGGCGGCGACCGCGATCGAGGCGCCGATCGCTCCCTCCGTCGAGATGATCGGGGCGACGAGCGCCACCTGACCGCGCTGCACCGCGGCGTAGGCAAGCAGCAGCCCCACGACATTGGAGGTCCCTGAGACGGCCAGCAGCGCCAGCTCGCGCGGGCCCAGGTGCACGCTGCCGCCACCGATGAGCATCAACGGCGCGGTCAGGACCAGGCCGATCAGCATTGCCCAGGCCAGGGTCGACCAGGGACCGATCCGGCGAGCGGCGCGGGCCGAGGCCATCGAGGCGGTCGCCCAGCAGAGCGCCGCACCGAGACCGCCGAGGATCGCGAGCATCGGGCCAGTGTGCCCGCCGGCAGCATCGAGCGAGCGTTCGAACGAGGATGTGACCCTGAGGCGTCAGTCGCTCTCGGCCACGTAGGTGGCACCGCGCTCTGCGTTGCCGGTCAGCCACCTCGTCAGTGGTTCCGGGTCATACCAGTCGGGCCCGACAAGGCGCGAGAGCGCCTCCTCTACCGAAACCCATTGCGCTGACAGCACCAGGCCGTCGGGGTCGTTCGGCCGGATTTCCCCTGACGCTTCGCAATCGAACGTCATCGCCAGCCAGGCACGCCCCTCGCGCACGTACCTGACCTCGAATGCGATCTTCGGAACGCCCGTCATGCTGAGGCCCGTCTCTTCCCGGATCTCTCGCGCAAGAGCATCCACAGGGCTCTCGCCGGGCTCCACGCCCCCGGCCGGGAGCGCCCAGCTCGGCGCGGCGTCGTGGGGAGCCTGTTGCTCGACCAGGAGCACCGAATCACCGTTACGGACCAGCGCCACGACAATCGTGGCGCCCGTCCCCGGGTAGATATGCGTGACCTCCGTCATCCGCCAAGGGTATCCACCGAGGCACTGGCAGCATGGTCAGCTCGATCGGCCTCTGCTACCATCCCCGTCCCTGTCCGCGCGAGCCGCGGAAGTCACCTCCGAATCCACCAGCACCGAGAGGTTCGCTCCTTGGCCAGAACGCCCCGCTCCTGGACGGGCGCCCGCTCACCGGCGGGCCTCAAGCGCGTCCGGCAGACCGAGCGCCGTAGCGCCGTCCTCCAGCCCCGCCGAAGCGCGGCGAAGACGCTGGTGGCCAAGGCCATCCGCGTGTCCGCGCAGCCGGTCGAGGGCATGGAGCCGGGCGTCGCGCTGATCGAGGCGCTGAGCGCGCTCGATCGGGCCGCCAAGGCGGGTGCCATCCACCCGAACGCGGCCGCTCGCCGCAAGTCGCGTCTCGTCCGCAAGGTCAACGCCGCGCTCGGCGGGACCCAGGTCAAGGCCGCGCACGTCGCCAAGCAGACCAGCAAGGCGCAGGCCACCAAGGCGGCCAAGGCGCGGATCGCGGCCGGCAAGGCGGGCAAGGCGAAGGGCGCCCAGACCGCCGCGGGCAAAGCGCGCACCGCGCTGTCGAAGACGAGCCGAGCCGAGGGCGCCGCCGCGGCGTCCACGGCCCCGGCGGAGACCGCCCGACCGGCCACGAAGCCGAAGGCGACGCCCTCCCGGACGAAGGCGGCGTCTTCGACCAGGGCGACGACCACCAAGCCGGCCGCCAAGCCAGCACCGAAGCGGGCGGCCGCCAAAGGCTGAACCCGGACATGCCGCACGGCGCCCCGGGCCTGCCCGGGGCGTTTCGATTCCGGGTCCGCCGGACGCGACGCGACGCGGCGCGCGGCGCCGACCAGCGGTCAGCCGAGCGCAGACCCGCGGTCCGCCGAGCGCAGCAGTCAGCCGGTGACAGGCTCCCCGGTGGCGGCTGCCCCGCGCCCGGGCCGGAAGAGTCCGTACAGCATCGCGCCGCCCAGCCCACCCGCGGCGCCCAGGCCGACGAGCAGCCCGGCCGTCGCCAGCTGCTGCCCCCAGTAGAACCGCCCGAACGAATCCGCGTCGGTCACGCCCTGCGCGGCCAGGTCCCCTCCTCGGCCGTCCGCCAGGTAGCGCTCGTAGACGCAGGCCAGGCCGGGTTGACAGGTGAGGGAGCCACCGGCGCTCGGGTCGCGGTAGCCGTTGTCGGCGACGAAGAAGAGGCCCTTCACGGCAATGACCAGGACGGCCAGGCTGAGCCCGGTCACGGCGCCGGCGAAGAAGCCGTTGACGAGGATCCGCGGCCACGGCCCTGCGCGACGGTCCGATCGCTGGTTTGCGTAGTAGCCGATGAGCAGCGCCGCGGGCAGCGCGAGGTACCAGACGAACGGCTCGATCGGGATGACGAGGAGAAAGCTGATCACGATCACGATCGCCATGCCGATCCCCACCCAGGCGGCGGTGATCGCCCCGCGATCGACGATGCGGGTCATGAGGCGGCCGCCACCCCCGCTGCCCCGAGCGCGCGAGAGCCTGCGACCGCCGAGAGCGCCTGGCGGCCCGGATAGCGCGCCCCGTCGCCCAGCTCGCCCTCGATCCGCAGCAGCCGGTTGTACTTCGCGACGCGCTCGCTCCGTGACGGCGCACCGGTCTTGATCTGACCCGTGCCTGTCGCCACGACCAGATCGGCGATGGTCGTGTCCTCGGTCTCGCCGGACCGGTGCGAGATGATCGCGCCCCAGCCGGATCGCCGGGCCAGGGCGATGGCCTCGAACGTCTCGCTCAGCGTGCCGATCTGGTTGAGCTTCACGAGCACGGCATTAGCCGCGCCGACCTCGATGGCGCGGGCGATCCGGCTGGTGTTCGTAACGAGCAGGTCGTCGCCCACGAGTTGCAGCCGATGGCCGAGCCGTCGCGTGAGCTCCACCCAGCCGTCCCAGTCGTCCTCGGCCAGCCCGTCCTCGAGCGACACGATCGGATAGCGGCTGGACCACGCCTCCCAGAGATCGATCATCTCGCCGGAGTCGAGGGTTCGCCCCTCGCGGGCCAGCACGTACCGCGTCGTCCCGGACGTGCCGCTCCCATCCTCGACCAGCTCCGTGACCGCCGGGTCGAGGGCGATCGCCACGTCCTCGCCGGGTCGGTAGCCGGCCCGCTCGATGGCGCGCATGACCACCTCGATCGCGGCCTCGTTGGACGGCAGCGACGGCGCGAATCCGCCCTCGTCGCCCTGGCCCGTGGCGAGACCCTCGTCATGGAGCAGCGAGCGCAGCGCGGCGAAGATCTCGGCGCCCGCGCGCAGCGCCTCGGAGAACGTCTCCGCGCCAACCGGCATGACCATGAACTCCTGGAAGTCGGTCGAGTCCTGGGCGTGCCGGCCGCCGTTCAGGATGTTGAACATCGGCACCGGAAGGACTCGAGCCCCCGCGCCGCCGAGATATCGATAGAGCGGCAGCCCATGGGCGGCGGCGGCCGCGTGCGCCGATGCCAGCGACACGGCCAGGATCGCGTTGGCGCCGAGCGTGGCCTTGTTGGGCGTCCCGTCGAGCTCGAGGAGCACGGCGTCGACCCCCGCCTGGTCGGCCGCGTCGAGGCCGTGCAGCGCGGGGGCGATCGTCTCGGTGATGTTGGCGACGGCGCGCGTGACACCCTTGCCACCGAACCGCTCCGGATCGCCGTCGCGCAGCTCGACCGCCTCGTGGGCGCCGGTCGATGCGCCGGACGGCACGGCCGCCCGGCCAACCGAGCCATCGGCCAGCACCACGTCCGCCTCGACCGTCGGGTTGGCGCGGGAGTCGAGGATCTGCCGCGCGTCGACGAGCTGGATGCCGGTGTTCACCGGCTGCCCTTCGCGGCTGCCGGGACCGGCTGGGTCGTCGCCGCGTCCGCCTCTCGATCGAGCAGCACGGCGACGCCGGGCAGCTCGCGACCCTCGAGAAACTCGAGCGAGGCGCCACCGCCGGTCGAGATGTGGGTCATGCGATCCGCCAGCCCCTGCTGCTGGATGGCCGCCACGGAGTCTCCGCCGCCGACGACCACCGTCGCCCCGGCGTCGGCCTTGTCAGCCAGCAGTGCCGCGACCTGTCGAGTGCCGGCGCCGAAGACCGGGATCTCGAAGACGCCGATCGGGCCGTTCCAGACGACGGTCCGGACATCGGCGAGCGCCTCGTCGATCAGCGCCAGCGTCTGCTTGCCGACGTCGACGATGTGCCAGCTCGCCGGGATCTTCTCGGCCGGCAGGGTCTTGTACTCCGTGCCCCGGGTGACCTCCTTGGCCACGATCACGTCGACGGGCAGCACGACCTGGATGCCCCGCTTCTCCGCCTCGGCCAGCACCCGGCGCGCCTCGTCGACCATGTCGTGCTCGGCCAGGCTCTTGCCGACCGAGCGACCCTGGGCGAGCAGGAACGTGTTGGCCATGCCGCCGCCGAGGACGAGGACGTCGACCTTGGTCAGGAGGTTGCGGAGCACGTCGAGCTTGCCGGACACCTTGGCCCCGCCGAGGATCGCGGCGTACGGATGCTCCGGGTTCTCGAGCAGCTTCGAGAGGGCCGCGATCTCGGCCTCCATCAGCAGGCCGGCGTAGGCCGGCAGCAGCTTCGCGATGCCGACCGTCGAAGCGTGCGCTCGATGGGCCGTGCCGAACGCGTCGTTGACGTACACGTCCGCGTAGCGCGCGAGCTGCTCGGCGAACTTCGGATCGTTCTTCTCCTCCGCAGCGTGGAACCGAAGGTTCTCGAGGAGGAGTACCTCGCCCGGACGCAGGCGCCTCACGGCGTCCTCCGTGCCGACCCCGAGCGCGTCGCCCGTGACCGGCACGTTGCGGCGCAGGAGCTGCGAGAGCCGCTCGCCCGCCGGTCGGAGCCGCAGGCCGTCCTGGACCTTGCCCCCCGGCCGGCCGAGATGGCTGGCCAGGACCACCCGGGCGCCCTGGCCGATGAGGTGCCGGATCGTCGGCAGGGCCGCCCGGATCCGCGAGTCGTCCGTGACCCTGCCGTCCTCGAGCGGGACGTTGAAGTCCACCCGCACGAAGACGCGCTTGCCCTGGGCGTCGAGATCGTTGACGGTCAGCTTGTCCATGGGGCAATCCTGCGTGCGGCCTGGGTGGGCAGGCGGTCCCGGCGGTCCGATGCGCGGACGCGACCGGGGATCAGCCGGCGGCCGCGGCAGCGGGCTGGTGGGTGGACGACCTGCTCGGCGGGAGCCGCTGGGCGACGAAGTCGATCAGGTCCGCCACGCGGCAGCTGTAGCCCCACTCGTTGTCGTACCAGCTGATGACCTTGACCATCGTGCCGCGCATGACCATCGTCGAATCGGCGTCGATGATCGAGGAGCGGCTGTCGCCCCGGAAGTCGCTCGAGACGAGGGGCTCGTCCGACACGCCGAGAATCCCCTCGAGCGGCCCCGCGGCGGCGGCGCGGAAGGCCTCGTTGAGCTCCTCGACGGATGTCTCCCGCGACACCTCGGCGGTGAAGTCGACGACGCTCACGGTGGGCGTTGGCACGCGCAGGCTGAAGCCGTCGAACCTGCCCTTGAGGTCCGGTATGACCAGCGCGAGCGCCTTGGCGGCGCCGGTGGTCGTGGGGATGATGTTCAGGCCGGCGGAACGCGCCCGGCGCGGGTCCTTGTGCGCGACGTCGAGGATCCGCTGGTCGTTCGTGTAGCTGTGGATCGTGTTCATCAGGCCCCGCTCGATCGTGAGCAGGTCGTGGACGACCTTGGCGGCCGGCGCGAGGCAGTTCGTCGTGCAGCTCGCGTTGCTGATGATGTCGTGGCTCTCGGGATCGTAGCGGTCCTCGTTCACGCCGAGGACGATCGTGATGTCCTCCCCCCTGGCCGGGGCGCTGATGATCACCTTCTTCGCGCCGGCGTCCAGGTGCGCCCGCGCCTTGTCGGCGTCCGTGAAGATGCCGGTCGACTCGAGGACGATGTCGACTCCGAGGTCGCCCCAGGGCAGGTCCGCCGGGTTCTTCTCGGCCAGGATCCGGATCTCGTGCCCGTCGATCACGAGCGACCCGTCGCGCGCTTCGACGGAGCCGTCATAGGTGCCGTAGGTCGAGTCACGCTTGAAGAGCAGTGCGTTCATCTCGGCGTCCACGAGGTCGTTGACCGCGACGACCTCCACGTCCGGGGCTCGCTCGATCAGGGCCTTGAGCGACTGGCGACCGATCCGGCCGAAGCCATTGATCCCGACGCGGACTGCCATGGGGGCCTCCTGTGGTGTCTCCTGGTCGGCCCCGCGAGCCGTGGCGGCCGGGAGGCGGGCGCCGGACCTGGGGGCAGGGCGGTCTGCGGACGCCGGGCCCATCGTACGCTCGGCCGCCCGTTCGCGCGACCGGCGGATCGGTGGGCCCGGAGCGGATCGGCTCGCGGCCGTGCGCCGCAGACAGACGGAACCCCCGCCGGTTGGCCGGCGGGGGTCGATGCCAGGAGAGACGGTGCGTCAGCCGCCGATCTTGAAGACCTTGCCGCCACACATGGGGCAGATCCCCTGGAGTGCAGGCTTGCCGTTCTTCATGGTGATGCGCTCGGGGTTCTGGACTTCGACCTTCTGCTTGTCCTTCACGCAATAGGCCTCGGCCATGGGGTTTCCTCCTCGGGCTAGCGTGGCGTCGCGGGAACCCGTGTCCCGTGTCCGCTCCCTACGATCGGTTCCATAGTGACGGGCGCCATCGGTCCGTCGACGCCGCTTGCTTCTGGCGGTCCATCTCGGCGAGGATCAAGAGGCTCTCGAGTCCCGTCTCGATGCAGGCCGCCTCGGCCGCGTCCTTCTGCGCCCCCTCGACGAACCGGCCGGTGGCGCGCTGCGCGTAGACCGCACAGACGACGCCAGCTCGGCAGCCCGCGAGCCCGGCGAGGATCAGAAGGGCCGAAGCCTCCATCTCGAAGTTCATGACGCGCTGTCGCGTCATCTCCTCCGCGAGGTCAGGGTAGCGGATAGGAAGCTGCGGGATCGGGCGTCCCTGCGCGCCGAAGAACCCGGGGGCGGTGGCGGTGATGCCGACATGGGTCCGGTGACCGAGGCGATCGGCCGCTTCGAGCAGGGCCAGGACCGCCTCGTAGTCGGCCACTGCCGGGTAGCCGTCGTGGACGAACCAGGCGGTGGTGGTCTCCAGTCGGACGGCGCCGGTCGAGACGACGAGGTCGCCGAGATCCATCTCCGGCTGCAGGCCGCCGCACGAGCCGACGCGGATGAACGTGGGCCGCTCCGTGATGGCCAGGATCTCGGCAACGGCGATCTCGACGTTGTCAGCGCCGATCCCGGTCGAGACGACCGACATGCGCTGGCCACGCAGGGTCCCCGTGACCGA
Organism: Chloroflexota bacterium; assembly: GCA_013695255.1. GTDB lineage: Bacteria > Chloroflexota > Limnocylindria > Limnocylindrales > CSP1-4 > JACDAV01. The sequence goes on along the minus strand of JACDAV010000416.1, from coordinate 3,020 downwards.
CGCGAACTCGCGATGGCGGTGCTCCCGCTCGATCGTGTCGAACCGGGTCGCGATCCGGGCGGTCCGATCGGGATCTCCGGGCAGCAGGATGTACTCGCCGAGGTCGCCTGGTCCGAGGCCAATGTGGTACTGGCGGTCGCCCGTCGGGAGCGCGACGCGGGCATCCGCGTTCGGCACGGCCTCGTTCCTCTCCAGTCGGCTCTCGCGGAGCGTGAAACCTGCGCGAGGATAGCCATGGCCACTCGGGAGCGTCAAGCGCGGCTGAGCCTGGGTCTTGCCGCCTCCCGGCAGGTAATGCGCTCACCGCCCGGGCTCCGACGGCTGGCTGACCGCCGGCGCTCGTTGCCCGCCGAACGCTCCGTCGGGCAGGTCGACCGCCGGAGCTCGTTGCTCGCCGATCGGTCGCGCGGGCGGCCCCGCGATCGAGGCCAGCCGTGTCGCCACGCGCCCGAGCCAGGCTCGCTGAACCCGTCGCCGCCGCACGACGGTCATCGCGACCGAGGCGCCCGCAAGGATCATCAGCAGGAACGCGACGGCGAGCTGCGGCCCGCCGAGGCCCACGGCGCCGGCCCCGCCGGCCGTGCGCCCGGAGATGGTCCCGGACGGCGAGGTTGGCGTCGCATCCGGCTCGCGGATCGGCGCCGGCGCGAGCAGGTCTCCAACCCGCGAGATGCCGGCTGGATCGGCGACGACCACGACCAGCACGTCACCACGCCGCTCGACCAGCCCGGTCGCGTTCAACGGGTCGTCGATCTCGATGAGCGGCAGCAGCTCGGCCGCCTCCTCGGCGAGGACCACCTGCCCGACTGCGGTCCCGTCGTCGAGGCGCAGGCCGTCCGGCAGCAGCTCGACGACGAGGCCGCCGATCCGGACGGTCATGCCGACGTGAGCGTCCAGATCCGCGATGTCCACGTCGACGACCTGGCCCGGGCCGCCCGAGGCCGTCGGTCGCCCGTCAGCCGCGCTTCCATCGGCATTCGCGCCGGGACCGATACCCCGGCCACCGGCGCCTGCGCCGGGTCCGGCAGCCGGGCCAGCGCCAGAGGCTCCCGGCTCCGTCGGCCCGACCGAGACGTCGCCAGGTGACCGAGGTGTCACCGCAAACCGCCGATCGGTCGCTGACGGATGCGGGCGGCGCACGATCCCCACGAAGGTGGCTCGGGCACCCTCGCGCAGTGTCGAGGACGGGATGCCCGCCCCGCTCAGGCCGGCGATCGGAACCCGGTCGCCGGCGATCTCGAGTTCCGCTCGCCAGCGGCTGCCCATCCGGGTCACGTCGATGATCGTCCCGCTGACGCGGACGAGCCGCCACTCGTGTGCCGGACCGGGAGCTCCACGGAGCTCGAGGGGGGCGATCGGGACCCCCGCACCGGCGGTCGCAAGGTCGGTGGCCCGGAGCCGCGGCGCACCGTATGCCCGACCGACGGTCCCCGTGACCGTGACCTGAGTCCCCTGCGAGGGTGCGCTCGTGCCGGTCGGGACGAGCACCTCGATCGCGGCCGTTCCGTCCTCCACGACGATCCGGCGACCGGTGGCGTCGAGCAGGGCTGGCCCGGCGCTCACCGTTGCCTCGATCCGGACCTCGCCGTCCCGAACCAGCAGGGCGCGAGCGATCGTGACCGTCGCCACCACCGGCGTGCCCGGCGGTCGGGATGCGCCGGCATCGTCCGTCTGGTTCGGTTCGTCCGGTTCGTCCGCGGCCGGAGCCGCGATCAGCAGGATGTCCGCGCCGTCGCGGATCCAGATCCGGTAGCCATCGAGGCTTCCCTTGCGACTGGCACGCTGGCCGGCCACGCCCAGCACCCGGTAGGTTGCGCCGTCCGCAAGCGCGGCGTGCTCGATGCCGCTTGATTCGTCGGCGAACAGTCGAACGGCTGTCCCGTCCGTGGCGAGCAGGTCGACCGTCAGGTCGCCGCTGGACGTCCGACTCGCCGCGCCGTCGACAGTGCCCTCGAGGCTGACCAGGCGACCCTCGGTGGCCTCGCCGAGCGCGGCGCCGTCGACCTCGGCCGCGTCCGGCAGCGCCGCCGTTCCGACGACCGCGAAACCGGTGACATCCGGACGGATCTCCAGCTGGCCGTATGGGTCGTGGAGGGGACCCGACGCGGTGACGAGGGAGCCCCGGCGCGGCGGTCGGGCGCCCTCCGGGACCCGGATCACGATCCCGCCCGTTCCGTCCTGGATCGCGATGAGGAGCGGACTTCCGAGCCGGCCGGTCTCGGCCGTGACCACGCCTCGCACGCTGACCCTCGAGCCCACGGAGCGAGTTCGAGCCGCGCCGATTGACGCCTCCTGGGGCGTGACAGTCGGCGACGTGGTCGGCGTGGGAGTCGGCCGCGGGGTGGGTGACGGCGTGGGTTGAGGTGTGGGGCTCGGAGCCGGCGCGGGGCGCGGCGGTGTCGGCGTGGTTGTGGGCAGGGGCGTTGGCGTCGGCGTTGGCGTTGGATCCGGCGGCGGGGCAGCCGCGAAGTCACCGACCTCGGTTGCGTGAACGCGATGACCGGCCAGACCGGTGCCAGAACTGTCCCGTTGACCGACGGGCCCGCTCACCGTGACGAGCGTGCCGGCCGGCACGGCCAGCGAGCCCAGCGCCTCCGGCGAGACGATCACGCGCGCGCTGCCCGTGCCGTCATCGACCCACAGCGCCAGGCCGTCGGCAAGGGTCGACGGCGTGCCCACCGTGGCGCCCGAGACGGTGACCCGCAGGCCCTCGAGGGCCTCGCCGATGGCGCCGGTTCCGGCTGGCACGGGCGCCGGCGGGTAGCCCGGTTCGAGCGCGAGGACGTCCCCGGCAGACGCCCGCAGGGTTGCCTGGCCGTATCGGCTGTCGACCGTGCCACGAGCTCGAACGCGGGTCCCGGCCGCCCACGCCTCCGCGGCCGGAGCGTCCAGGTAGAGGGCGATGCCGGCTCCCGAGTCCTGCACGAACGCCCCGCGTCCGGCTTCGAGCGCACCGAGCCGCGTGGTCAGGATGCCCTCGATCGTCGCCTCGGCACCGGACGGCATCGCCCGGACCACCG
>JACDAV010000385.1 GCA_013695255.1 Chloroflexota bacterium | reverse complement strand
CGCCGGGGAAGAGCGACCACGCGGCCGTGGCCAGCGGCCGGAGAGCCGCCTCGGCTTCCGCGTCGTCGGTCCAGGCCGGGACGCCCCGGTCGCCCGCCGCGTCGAAGGCGTCGAGGCGCGGGATGGTGGCGACGATCGGGACCTGTTCCCCGTCGGCCAGCGCCGGCAGCGAGCCCTCGTCCGACGCCTGGTTGGCGACCAGCCCGAGCTTGCGACCGGCACCGAGGGCGCGAACGTAGGCGGTGATCCGGAGGACGTCGGGCAGCGCCTCGACCCGCGGCGTCACGACGCCGAGCACCGTGCCGGCCTGGCCGATGAGATGGCGATGGCCGTCCTCGAGCTGTGTCCCGAGATCGGCGATCACGAGCTGAAAGCCCGCCTGCTCGGCCGCGTCGAGGATCCCCGCCGCCTCGACGGGGCCGAACGGGAGCTCGGGTCCGAGGCCCTGCAGCGGAAGCTGGGGCAGCGAGAGGAGCGTCACCCCGTGGCGCGTCTCGACCGCCCGCCGCTCGAAGGTCATCGCGTCCGGCCAGTCGTAGCGGGACAGGAGCCGGGAGACGGTCTCCGGGTCGAGCCCGAGGCGCAGGTGCGCGGCCGGGTTGGTCCGGGCCGCGTCGAGCAGCAGCACCCGGACCGGACGCTCCTCGCCCTCGAGCGTCCGGTATCGGGCCCGCGACCCGACGAGCGTGGCCGCCTCGACCGCGAGCGTCGTCTTGCCGACGCCGCCGACGAACGACACGAGACAGACGACGTGGAGCCGGGGGAGGAGATGCGGCACGGGCGCCGGCGCGCGCTCGTCGGAGGGCGTGTCGCTCCGAGGCGGGTCGCCCTCGCGGCGGCCGCGGAGCACCATCAATCGGGGCCGGCGGTCCTGCATCTGCTCACGCTCCGGGGCACCACGAGCGTTGCCGACGGTCTCTCCCGCGCCATCGTCGGCCGGGCCCGGCTCGATTGGAACTAGGGAGGATTCCGTATCGACCCGGGCGGCAGCCGCGACTGGCGCAACGACAGCCTGACCGGCGCCGCTTAGCTGCGACTTATCTGGCGCCACGATCTCCGCCTGCCAGACGCGCCGGCTGTGCCGGTGACGGACGGCCCGGACGAGCCAGCGGTACGCCGGCTCGCCGCGTACCGGCAGGGCGGCGACGATCCCGATCGGCCCTGCGACCAGGAGCACGAGGACCAGCCTGATCGGCTCGGGGATCGGAAGCAGGTTGAGGACCCCGGCGGCGAGGACGGCCAGGCCGCAGATCCCGAGCTGGACCGCGGTCAGCCCGAAGGCGATCGGCTCGTCGCGGATCGCGTTCTCGGGCACCTCGACCGTGCCCCGCTCGTTCACGGCTCCCTGCGCAGCGGTCCGGGGCCCGACAGGGCGGCCGGGACGAGGGCGAAGGGCAGCACGAGCATGAGCAGCGCGCAGCCCGTGGCGAGGCCGAGCAGGGCGTTCGTGTCGCCGACCGTCGGCGGGTTGCCGTCTGGGCCGATGTGCCCGAGCGCCTCGAGGCTGAACAGGACGAAGACGATCGTCCAGGCGAAGCGGACCAGCAGGATCGCGAGCAGCACCTTGAGCCAGCCGTTCGTGATCCGCTGGGTCGCCGGCAGGGCATAGGCGGCGAGGCAGAGGGGGGCGACGAGGATCAGCAGCCGCTCGACCGCCGACAGGGCCGCATTGACCATCTGGAGCAGGGTCATGAGCACGGTCGCCGCCAGCCCCGCCGACAGCCAGGCGCCGTCGTTCCAGTTGTTCGGGCCCTCGCCGACCCGCGGGTCGAAGCTCGCCTTCTGGAGGACCTGGAACACGCCGCCCGATGCCGGCCAGGCTTCGGCACCGCCGACCGCGTTGCGCGGGATCGACACCCCGACCAGCGCCAGGTTGGTGGCGATCACGAACTGGGCGAGGACCGAGGCGAGGAAGATGCCCAGGATCGACAGCGTCGCCCCGACCACGAAGCGGGGCGTGACCGCCCGGGCGGTGTAGGCCGACTCGCCCGTCGTCCGGCTGGTCATGATCAGATAGCCGAGGATCATCCCGCCGAGGGTCAGGAGCGGGATCGTGATCAGCAGGATCTTGCCGTACAGGGTCTCCACGACCTCATCGGCCAGCGGGTCGATCGGGGTCAGAGTCCGCCCGCGGAGGCCCTCGAGCCCGGCCCGGTTGGCGTCGGTCAGGCGGTTCGACCACCAGATCGTCAGGTCCCGGATCGGGTCGCCGACGATCGGCAGGTCGCCGCGCGGAAGAACGGCGGCCCCGGTCTCGATCAGGGTCGCCGGAGGCCGCGCCTCCGGCGTGATGGGCGGACGGCCCAGAACGGTGAGACCGAGGCCACCGAGCGCCATGGCCAGAAGGAGCAGCGCCGCCGGCGCGACGGGCGCCGGACTCGGTAGACGGAGGAGCGCCTCGGGAACGGGCGGCCGGAGCCGCGTGAGCGTGGCCATCGGGTCACGTCAGAAGGGCTGCTCGATGAGCCCGTAGGCGACGGCGATCGCGGTGATCGTGCTGACGATCACGCCCGCGAGGACCATCCAGACGAGGCCCATGACCCCGTTGGTGATCCGCTTCTGGGCCCGGTGCTCGGCGTCGGTGTTGGCGCCGGCGAGGGTCTTCTCGATCCCGCCCCAGACGATGACCGCGCCGCAGATCGCGATGCCCAGACCGATCGCGATGGCCACCAGCGTGGCGATCATCTTGGTGACCGGGGCGAGGGCCTCCCGTGCGCCCGAAGGCACCGAATCTGCGGCGGCGACCGGGCCGACCCAGGTGATGAGCAGGAGCGTCGCAGCGAAGCCCGCGATAAGCGGCAGGTAAGCGGGAGCAAAGCGCCGGGTGAGCGAACGCATCGACGCTTCCTTTAGCCGACGGCCGATCCGGCCGCGCTGCCGGGTGCCTCGCGGAACCGATGCACGAAGGCGGCGATCTCGCCCTCGTCGGCGGTGGCGAGCTCGAGCCCGGCGGTGCGGAACCAGGCGACGACGCGGGACAGGCGGCGGAGGCGGTAGTACTCGGCCGGGGTGATCAGGACGCCGACGAACTTGCCGCTCGAGTAGATCGCGCCCGGGCGGCCCGCGCCGACCTCGTCGAGGATCGAGGCCAGGCGACGCTGGATCTCGGTGATCCCGATCGTCCGCGGGATGTCGAGGATCTGACGGGGCTCGCGGGCGAGGCGCCGGACCGCGGTTGCGTTGGTGCGCTCGCGCCCGGCCACGACCGCGCTGAGGGTCGCGGTGTCCTCGACGAGCTCCGGGTAGATC
>JACDAV010000368.1 GCA_013695255.1 Chloroflexota bacterium | reverse complement strand
CTACCCGGCTCCCGGTCCCGCCAGCTGGCCACATGACACCGGCGATGCCGACGGGATGACGGACTCGCCGCACTAGCAGGGATCGACCCAGGTGTTCACCGGCGAGTACCGGCACTCGGTGGACGACAAGGGACGGATCGCCGTCCCGTCGAAATTCCGCCCGCAGCTCGCGGCTGGAGCCGTCGTCTCCCGCTGGCTCGACGACTGCCTCGCGATCCACACCAGGGAGGGATGGGACGCCTTGTCGGCCAAGGTCGCTGGGCTGCCGATCACGGATCGCCCGTCGCGCCTCTTCCAGCGCTTCATCTTCGCCAGTGCCTTCGAGTTCGAGCTGGACCGTCAGGGCCGCGTGGTCCTGCCGGCGCGGCTGCGGGAGAGCGCCGGTCTCGCGGACGAGGCCGTGATCGTCGGCTCGCGCGACCACGCGGAGATCTGGTCGCCGGCGAACTGGGACGACTACAAGCGCGAGCTGGAGGACCCCGACTCCCTCGCGCAGGCCCTCGATGGCCTCGGGATCTAGGGGAACCATATGCGCTCTCAGGGTCCGCTCGGGATCCGTCGTTCGGTTGGTGGAGGAGAGATGGAGCCTGGGCACCTGCCGGTGCTGGCGGAGGAGGTCGTGACCATGCTCGCGCCTGCGCCCGGCAGTCTCCAGATCGACGCCACGCTGGGCGGCGGTGGGCACACCGAGCGGATCCTGGGGGCGACCGATCCTGATGGCCGCCTCCTCGGGCTCGACGCCGATGGGGCGGCCATCGCCAGGGTCGATCGCCTCCTCCGTCCCCGGTTCGGGGACCGCCTCGTGCTCCGCCAGTCGAACTTCCGGGCGCTCGGCCGCGTGGCGCCGGAGGCGGGCTTCGGCGCCGTCGACGGCTGCCTGTTCGACCTGGGCCTGTCGAGCTTCCAGCTCGGCGACGCCGAGCGGGGCTTCGGCATCCGTACCGGCGGGCCGCTCGACATGCGCTTCGACGCGACGCGCGGGGTACCGGCGGCGGAGCTGGTCGCCAGCCTCGACGCCGCCGAGCTGACGGCCCTGTTCCGCCGCTATGGCGAGGAGCCGCACGCGCCCCGGATCGCGCGGGCGATCGTCGCCGAGCGGGCCGTGTCCCCGATCCGGACGGCGGAGGAGCTGGCCGGCCTGGTCGAGCGCGTCGCGCCGCGGACGCCGCCCGGCCGCCGGCGGATCCACCCGGCGACCCGGATCTTCCAGGCGCTCCGGATCGCGGTGAACGAGGAGCTCGACGCGCTCGAGGACGGTCTCACCGCGGCGCTCGACCTGCTCCGACCCGGTGGCCGGCTGGTCGTCCTGAGCTACCACTCACTCGAGGACCGGATCGTCAAGCGCTTCTTCCAGGCCGAGCGGCGCGGCTGCGTCTGCCCGCCGGAGGTGCCGGTCTGCGTGTGCGGCCGGAGCCCCCGCCTTCGTCTCGTGACCCGCCGCTCGGTGACGCCGAGCCCAACGGAGATCGCCGCCAACCCGCGTGCCCGGAGTGCGCGGCTTCGGGCTGCCGAGCGGCTCGCCGCCTGACAGCGCCCGGAGGTCGACCCACCACCGCCGGAAGTGCCGGTGGAGCAAGCCCAGCAGGACTGGATCGGACCGAGGAGGAGCACCGTGAGCAAGCGTCATCAGAACAGCCGCCGCAAGTCCTATGGCCGGCGCCAGCACGAGCTGCGGGAGCGAACCGAGCGCCGCAACGAGCCGGACGACAGCCCGCTGGCCTGGGGCGAAGGCAACCAGGCCATGGGGATGGATCGCGTCGCGTTCGTCGACGGGCGTGGGTCCGGGTTGCGCTTCGTGCTGGGCGACTGATGGCCGTCTACCAGGGGGCGCGCCCGCGCTCGATCCTGCTGGCGCCGAAGGGTCGGTCCGTCGATGCGCCGGCGCTGCCGCGACGCCGGGTCAAGGCCGCGGGCGCGACCCGCGCCCGCCAGCGGAGCAACCACAGCTCGTTCCTGATCGGCGGCATCGTGCTTGCCTTCCTGCTCGCCTTCTTCTCCCTGGCGCAGACCGTCGCCGTATCGGCCACGAGCTACGACCAGGCACGACTGGACGTCGACGGGGAACGGCTGCTGTCGCGGCTGCGGGACGTCCAATCCGACCTGAACCGGCTCGGACGCGAGCCGGCGATCCGCAAGCAGGCGATCGACCTGGGCCTCGGTCAGCTCGGCGACCCCGTCATCGTCCCGGCGCGCTAGTCGATCGGGCGACCGATGCTGGGCCGGACCGACTCCCGCGGCCGCCTGATCCTGCTTCTGGTCGTCTTCGTGGTCGCCTCGACGGCCATCGTCGGCCGGCTCGGGTGGTGGCAGATCGTTCGCCGCGAGGCGCTTGCCGCGGAGGCGGAGCGGCAGACCTCGGTTCGGACGGAGGAACCGGTCCGGCGCGGCTCGATCTACGACCGCACCGGGGTGGTCGCGCTGGCGACGACGATCCAGCGCGACCGTCTGGCCGTCGCCGCGGATCAGCTCGACCCGGCTCAGCGACGGGAGGTGGCGGCCCTGCTGGCGGAGATCCTGGGGCTGGATGCCCCGAAGGCCAAGGCGCTGACCGACCGGCTCCGTGCGGCCCGACCGTACGTCATCCTGGCGCGCAATCTCGCGCCGGACGTGTCGCAACGAGTCCGCGACGCCATGCTCGCCGGCAGGCTGCCCCACGTGACCCTCGAGCCGGAGCACGTGCGCACGTACCCGCAGGCCGGCGGCGGGACCGATTCGACGCTGGCGGCCCACCTGATCGGCTTCGTCAACCGGGAGGGGAGGGGGCAGTACGGCGTCGAGCAGTACTACCAGGATCTCCTGGCGGGATCGCCGCGCGTGCTCCTGGCACAGCGCGATGCCAACAACCGCCCGATCCCCGAGACCGCCACGGTGGCCGAGGGAGGCGCGCCCGGGGCCGATATCCGGCTGACGATCGACGCCGGCCTCCAGCTGGCCGTGGAGCAGGAGCTCATGGCCTCCTGGGTGGCGGACGAGGCGGTCAAGATCTCGGCCGTCGTGATGGACCCCTACACGGGCGAGATCTACGCGCAGGCCACGTACCCGTCCTACGACGCCAACGACTACCGGGCGATCGCAGCCGAGGATCCGAGCCGGTTCATCGACCCCGTCGTGAGCGAGGTGTACGAGCCGGGCTCCGTCTTCAAGATGTTCACCGCACTGGCCGCGCTGGAGCAGGGGACCGTCACGACGTCGACCCGGCTCGAGGACGTCGGCACCCTCCGGCTCGATGGCGGCCGCACCAAGATCGACAACGCCAACCGCAAGGGCATGGGCTGGATGTCCTTCGAGGACGCGGTCGCGTGGTCGCGCAACGTGGTCGCCGCCAAGGTCGCCCTGGGGCTGGGGGAGTCGACCCGCGAGAGCTCGGCCATCCTCCACGCGGCATGGACGAAGGTGGGTTTCGGGGCCCTCACCGGGATCGACGTTGCGGGCGAGATCGCCGGTCTCGTCAGCGACCCCACGATCGAGACATGGCGCGAGATCGACCTGGCGAACGGGTCGTTCGGCCAGGGTGTCGCCGTCACGCCGATCCAGCTGGCGACCGGCTTCGCGGCCCTCATGAACGGTGGCCGGCTGGTCCGGCCGCACGTCGTCAAGGCGATCGGCGCGGACGAGGTCGCCGCCGCGCCGCGGGCGGAGGTCATGGACCCGGCCGTCTCCCGCACCCTGGTCGGAATGATGAACCACGTCCTGACCGAAGTTCCCTTCTATCGCGACCGGACGCTGATCCCGGGCTACTTCGTGGGTGGCAAGACCGGCACCGCGCAGATCTGGGACGCCAAGGCCAGGAACTGGAAGAAGGACCTGTTCAACTACTCGTTCGTCGGCTACGTGGGCCGGCAGGAGGGTGTCCCGGAGCTGGTCGTCGCGGTTCGGATCAACGAGGCGCGGCCATCGGTCATCAAGGTCGGACAGATCGAGCTGCCGGTGATGTCCTTCGAGCTCTTCCGGCGGATCGCCACCAACGCGATCACCACGCCCGGTCTGCTGCCTGCGCTGCCGCGCGACGACCTGCCCCCGCCGCCCGGTCCCAGCCCCAGCCTCGGGCCGCTCGCCGCCGACCAGTGACCGGTGGCTGTGCGACACTGGCCGCCGTGACCGACGTCGAGCCGTCACCCCCGCGCCCCGGGCACGGGCCAGCTCCGGCGTTCACGGCCGAGGAGCTGAGCCGCATCACCGGGGGCCGGCTGGTCTCCGTCTCGAACCGCCCCGTCCGCGGCGCGGCGGTCGACTCCCGACTCGTCCTTCCCGGCCAGCTGTTCGTGGCCCTGCCGGGCGAGCGGACCGACGGCCACGGCTTCCTGGAAGAAGCCGTGGAGCAGGGCGCCTCCGCACTCCTCGTGACGCGGCCGCCAAGCGACCCGCAGGCCCTCGGCGACGTGACCATCGTGCGCGTGGCGGACGGCGTGGCGGCACTCCAGGCGCTAGCCGCGGCCTGGCGCCGCCGCTTCGACCCACTCGTCGTCGGGGTCACCGGGAGCATCGCCAAGACGTCAACCAAGGAGGCGGCGGCGGCGGTGCTGGGTGGGCGATACCGGACCCTCCGCAGCCCCGGCAACCAGAACAACGAGATCGGTCTGCCCTTGACGGTCCTCTCGCTGGGACCGGACCACCAGGCGGCCGTCCTCGAGATGGGCATGTACGTCGGCGGCGAGATCCGAGAGCTGGCCCGGATCGCCCGCCCGCAGATCGGGATCGTGACCGCCGTTGAGCCGGTCCACCTGTCGCGCATCGGCAGCGTCGAGGCAATCGAGGAGGCCAAGGGCGAGCTGGTCGAGGCACTGCCGGCGGACGGGCGGGCGATCCTCAACGCGGACGACGCGCGGGTGCGACGCATGGCGGACCGGACCGCGGCGCGGACGCTGACCTACGGGTTCGCCGCCGACGCGGACGTCGCCGCGGAGGACGTCGTCTCGCGCGGTGTCGACGGGATGCAGTTCACGATCCGATCCGGGAGCCACCGCGTCCCGGTCACGATCCCGACGCTCGGCCGGCTGGCGGTGCACAACGCCCTCGCCGGCGCGGCGACCGGCATCGCCGCGGGGATGGACCTCGCGACGGTCGCCCGGGCGCTCGCCGGCGGCTGGTCCGCCCCGCACCGGGGAGAGCTGCACCACGCCGGCGGCGTGACGCTGGTCGATGACTCCTACAACGCCTCGCCGGCGTCCGTCCGGGCCGCGCTCGAGCTGCTGGCGGGACTGCCCGGGCGCCGGGTGGCCGTGCTCGGCACGATGCTCGAGCTGGGCGAGGGCCACGAGCCTGGGCACCGGGACGTGGGCGCGGCCGCCGCCGGAGTGGTGGAGCTGCTGGTGGTGGTCGGCCCGGAGACGCGCGGCATCGCGGCCGGCGCCCGTGAGGCCGGTCTCGCAGACGCGCGCATCCTCGAGGCGCACGACCGGGAGGCCGCCCTCGATCTGCTCCGTCCTCGACTGCGCGACGGCGACGTCGTGCTCGTCAAGGCCTCCCGCGGGATCGCGCTCGACCGGCTGGTCGATGACCTCGTGCGCGAGCTGGGCGGCGCCGAACCGGCGAGCGACCGGCACGTCGGCACGGCGAGGGTCGGGCTGCGGTGACGCTCGAGCTGATCCAGGGGCTGCTCCTGGCGTTCGCGATCGTCGTCATCATGATGCCGCCCTACATCCGGCTGCTCCGGTTCGTCGGCATGGGCAAACAGATCCGCGAGGAAGGGCCGGAGACCCACCTGATCAAGCAGGGGACCCCGACGATGGGCGGGCTGCTGGTCATCGGCGTCGTCGTCACGCTCTTCATCCTGCTCCGGGGCGCGCCCGAGGGCGGCGCGGTGGCGCCGCTCGCCGCCCTCGCCTTCGTCGGCATCCTCGGCGGGTTCGACGACTACCTGAACGCCAAGACGGGGGAGGGGATCCGGGCCCGCCAGAAGCTGCTCTGGCTGGTCGTCGTGGCGGGCGTCGCCGCCTTCCAGATCCAGGGCACGTACGCGATCACCGGGATCCGGGTCCCGTTCATCGGCGAGGTGGCCATCGAGCCGTGGGCTTACGTGGTGCTGGCCGCCTTCGCGATCGTGGCCGCCAGCAACGGGGTCAACATCACCGACGGGCTCGACGGCCTCGCCGGCGGGACGCTCGTCTTCGCCTTCGTCGCGTTCCTTCTGATCGCGCTGCTCAACGTGGTGCCGCTGGGCGACGGGACGTTCGGCAACCAGCCCAACATCGCGTTCCTGTGCGCGCTGATCATCGGCGCCCTGCTGGGGTTCCTGTGGTTCAACGTCCACCCGGCCCAGATCATCATGGGCGACTCCGGCTCGCTGTCGCTGGGCGCCACGCTGGCGGTCATCGCGCTGATCACCGGGCAGCTGTTCGTCCTGCCGCTGATCGGGCTGATCTTCGTGGTCGAGACGGGCTCGGTGATCCTCCAGGTTGCGTACTTCAAGCTGACCGGTGGCCGCCGGATCTTCCGGATGTCGCCGATCCACCACCACTTCGAGCTGGGCGGCTGGGACGAGGAGAAGATCACGCTCCGGTTCTGGATCGTTGCCATCCTGTCCGGCCTGCTTGGCGTCACGCTGTTCCTGTCCTCGATCAACCGACTGGCGTGAGCGCGACGATGGCGGCGACCGGCCGGCCCCTCGACCCGGACGTGCTGACGCTCGACGGCGTTCGCGGCGGTGCCCTGCGCGACCGGCCCGTCACCGTCCTGGGCCTGGCGAGGAGCGGCATCGCGCTGACCCGCTTCCTGGCCGACGCCGGGGCCCGGGTGACGGTCTACGACGGCCGTCCGGCCGCCGAGCTGGCGGAGGCGATCGCGGCCCTCGGCGATCGCGGGGTGCGGCTGCTCCTCGGGCCGGAGGTCGATTCCGCGGCGGCCTGGCGCGGGGCCGACCTCGTCACGACCTCGCCCTCGATCAATCCGGACTACCCGACCACCGAGCCGCGCCTGCGCGCCGTGCTGCAGGCGCTCGTGGACGCGCGCCGGGCCGGCGACCCGGCCGCGCCGGCGCTCGTCTCCGAGCCGGACCTGTTCCTGCGGCTCTGCCCGGCGCCGACGGTCGGCGTCACCGGCACGAAGGGCAAGACGACGACGTCGGCGCTGGCTGCGTCGCTCCTCGCCGGCAGCCCGGCCCATCCGGTAGTCCTCGGCGGGAACATTGGCATCCCGCTCGTCGAGCGGCTGGCGGAGCTGACGGCCGAGCACCGCGTCGTCATCGAGCTCTCGGAGCTCCAGCTCCCGACGCTGTCGCGGGGCACCACCGTCGCCGCGTACACGAACGTCACGGCGGACCATCTCGATCGCCACGGATCGGTGGCCGACTACCGGCGGGTCAAGCGCCGGCTCGCGGAGCTGGTCGATCCGGACGGCGCGCTCGTGCTCAACGCGGAGGACCCGGTCGTGGCCGGCTACGCCGGCCTCGGCACCGCGCCCGGCGTTCTCTACCGGCGCGAGCGGCCGATGCCGGGCGGCGTCGGTGTCGCGGACGGATGGATCGTCGCGGCCGGCGTCCAGCGGCTGCCGCTGGCCGGTGGCGGAGCGGCCGCGGTCGGTCCCGGTGGGCGCATCCTGCCACTCGACGAGCTGCGGATCCCCGGCGCACACAACGTCTCGAACGCCCTGGCGGCGGTCGCCGTGGCGCTCCTCTTCGGCGTGGCGCCGGACGCGATCCGCCGGGCGGCCGCCAGCTTCCGGGGCGTCGAGCACCGGCTGGAGGAGGTCGCCCTGGTCGACCGGGTCCGGTTCGTGAACGACTCGCAGGGTACCCAGCCGGACGCGGTCGTCGCGGCGCTGCGGGCGTTCCCCGCGCCCGTGGTGCTGATCGCGGGCGGGCGTGACAAGGGCGTCGATCTGGGGGACCTGCCCGCCGCCGTGGCCGAGCGCGCGTACGCGGCGGTCCTGATCGGGGAGAGCGGGCCGGCGCTCGGCGAGCGGTTCCAGGCGGCCGGGCTGCCCAGGTG
>JACDAV010000339.1 GCA_013695255.1 Chloroflexota bacterium | reverse complement strand
GTCGATGGAGATGGGAAGGGCCACCGCCGCTCCGCGTTGCTCGCTCGCGGTGCGGTCCTCGGCGCTTCACACCACGCCGTGCTCGCGCAGCCGGCGGACGACGCTGGGGGCGAACCCGAGCTCCTCGAGGATGTCATCCGTGTCCTGGCCCAGCAGCGGCGGCGCTGACCGGATGGAGGCTGGGCTCCCGGCCAGCCCGATCGGCAGCCCGATCTGGTCGACCACGCCGAGCCGCGGGTGCTCGATGGCCACGCGCATCTGGCGTGCCATCGCCTGGGCGCTGGCGAACGCGGCCGGGATGTCGTTGATCGGCGCAGCGGGGATCTCGGCGGCGTCGAGGGCACGGAGCCACGCGGCCGAGGAACGGTCGGCGAACCGGTCTCCGAGCAGGGCCCGGAGCGCCTCCCGATGCTCGACGCGGGCGCCGTTGGTCGCGAAGCGGGGATCCTCCGCCAGCGCGCCGAGGGCGAGCGCCTCGCACAGCCGATGCCACTGGCGCTCGCTGCCGACGGCGACGACGATCTCGCCGTCGGCGGTCGGAAAGGTCTCGTACGGCACGATGTTCGGATGAGCATTGCCCAGGCGGCCCGGCGCGTCTCCCGTCACGAACGCGTTCTGCGCCTGGTTGACGAGGATGGCGAGGGTTGACTCGAGGATCGAGACGTCGACCCGCTGACCCGCGCCCGTTCCCCGCTCGCCGGCGTGCTCATCGCCCCCCGCCGCATTGCCGGGGCCGCCGCGCCGGGCGAGAAGTGCGGCGAGGACCCCCACCGCCCCGAACAATCCGGTCGCGACGTCGCTGATCGCGACGCCGACCTTCGTCGGATGGCCGCCCGCCGCGTCCGGAAAGCCCGTGACGGACATCAGTCCGGCGACGGCCTGGACGGCGAAGTCATAGCCCGGGCGGTCTGCCTCGGGGCCGTCCGCGCCGAAGCCGCTGACCGCGAGGTGGACGAGCCGCTCGTTGAGCGCCCGGAGCGAGGCGTCGTCGAGGCGGAGCCTCGTCCGGGCCGCGGGTCGAAGGTTCTCGACCAGCACGTCTGCCCGCTCGAGCAGCCGGTTCAGGACCCGGCGGCCATCCTCCTGACGGAGGTCCAGGCGGATGCTGCGCTTGTTCCGGTTGACGGCCAGGAAGTAGGCAGCGGTCCGCGTCCCGTCCGAGTCTGACCCGACCCATGGCGGCCCCCAGCTGCGCGTCGGATCGCCGTCCGGCGGCTCAACCTTGATCACCTCGGCGCCAAGGTCCCCGAGCAGCATCGTGCACAGCGGACCGGCCAGCACGGTCGACAGGTCAGCGACGAGCAGGCCGGCAAGCGGGCCGGTCGGCGGGTCCTGGGACATGACCGCGATGGTAGCGCCGGTATCCTGAGGTCCATGGTCCCGCCACGCTGGGTGTTCCGCTCTGCCTGGGCCCTCCACAAGGCCGTCTCCCGGCTGTCCGGCGGCCGGATCGGGACGCGGCCGCCGAGCGAGCGGCGGGTGGGCACCCTGTTCCTGCTGGCGCGAGGCCGCCAGTCCGGGATCGTCCGACGAAACGGGATCTTCTACCTCGAGGACGGCCCGAACCTGATCGTCGTGGCATCCAACGCCGGCGCCCCGAAGGATCCGGCGTGGTGGTCGAACCTCCAGGCCCTCCCGGACGCAGAGGTGGAGCTGCCCGGCAGTCGACGCGCTGTGCGCGCCCGCGAAGCGACCGCCAGCGAGCGTGCTCGGCTGTGGCCTCGCCTCCTCGCCGCCAACCCGTCCTACGCCGACTACCAGCGAGGCACGGCCCGGCCCATCCCGGTGGTGGTCCTCGAGCCACGCTAGCATCCGATGATGCCTGACGAACCCCTGACCCTCATGACCGTCCACGCCCACCCCGACGACGAGACGATCGGGACGGGCGGGGTCATGGCGGCGGCCATCGACGCCGGGCGGCGGGTCGTGCTCGCGACCTGCACGGACGGCGCCCTCGGCGAGATCGTCATTGCCGATCGCGACACGCCGGAGGAGCACCGCCGGCTGGCGGCCACCCGTGTCCTCGAGCTCGAGGCGGCCATGGCCGAGCTGGGGGTCACCGAGTGGGAGAACCTCGGCTACCGCGACTCGGACATGATGGGCCGGGCGGGCAACCTCGATCCGCGCAGCTTCTGGCAGGCCGACATGGACGAGGCGATCGGGCGGCTGGTGTGGCTCGTCCGGCGCTACCGGCCACACGTGATCACGACCTACAACGACTTCGGCGGGTACGGGCATCCCGACCACATCCGGACGCACCTGGTGGCGGTCGGCGCGTGGCAGCGCTCGGGCGATCCGGCCTGGTATCCGCAACAGCTGGCCGATGGGGGCCTCGAGCCGTGGGCGCCGCTCAAGCTCTACGAGCAGGCGATTCCCGCCTCCGTCCGGTCCGCCATGCGGGACCGGCTGCGGGAGCTCGGCCGGACGTGGGGCGAGCCGCCGGAGGGCGCGACGGACGAGGAGCGCGCCGAGTTCGAGGTGCGCATGGCGCGGATGCTGATCCCCGACGAGCAGATCACGACGAAGGTCGACGTGGGGCCATACCTGGACCGCAAGTTCGCGGCCCTCCTGCGGCACGCGACCCAGATGTCCACGGACCACCCGTTCCTGGTCTTCGGCGTCGAGGGCTGGCGCGAGTTCTGGCCGTTCGAGGCGTTCGTGCTTCGCGAGGCACGGGTCGAAACGGCGATCCCCGAGACGGACCTGTTCGCCGGGATCGCGTAAGGGCCAGCTGCCGAACCCGCGCGGCCAGCCGCCTACCAGTCGAGCAGACCCTCGGACGCCTCGAAGATCTGGCCCATGACCACGGCCCCATCGCCGTTCGGCTCGAGGAAGTTTGGCTGGGCTTTGTCCAGGATGATGTGCGGGCGCATGCGGGCCTGGCGAAGCTCGGCGGCCTGGAAGGTGAGCTCGACCGTGATGCCCTCCATGGTCGGCTCCGACCAGGTCTGGTCGAACACGAAGTTGCCGAGCGCGTACCAGATCGGCTTCCCGTCGTGGATCTCGAGCGCCCCCGCCCAGTGGGCATGGTTGCCGATGATCATGTCCGCCCCGGCATCGAGGCAGGCCCGGGCGAGGCCCTGCTGCTGATCGAACGGCGTCGCGTCGTACTCCACCCCCCAGTGGGGAAACACGATCACGACCTCGGCCCCGGCGGCCCGGGCGGCGCGCGCGTCCGCCTGGCAGGCCGAGGCGCTCAGCGGCGCGCTGCCCGCGCGATCCGGGGCGGCGGCGTAGTCCGCGGCGATGGCGTCGTAGGCGAGGATGGCGACCGTCGTGCCGCCGGCGTCCAGAAGTGACGGCTCCCGGGCCGCGTCGAGGTCCGCGCCGGCGCCGCCGTGCCGTAGTCCTCGCGCCTCGAGATTGTCGATCGTCTCGAGGATCCCCTGGCCGCCGGCGTCCCGGATGTGATTGTTGGCCAGCGAGACCCAGTCGAGGCCGGCCCGCGCGAGCCCGTCGATCAGCGACGGGTCCGCGGTGAAGGACGTCCCGCGGGTGTGAAAGCTGAAGTCGTTGGGCGCCGGGTTCTCGAAGTTCGCGATGGCAAGGTCCGCGCCCTGGAGCAGCGCCCGCATCGCGCCGGCATTGCCGGTCCGTTCGGTGCGCGGCAGCTCCCAGCCGAACGATGAGCAGCAGTAGCGCGAGGTGATCTCGGCCGTGCCGCCGTCGAACGGGAAGTCCACGCCCTTGCCGTCGATCTTGACCGTCTTGTAGACACCGCGGTCGAGCAGGATGTCGCCGCCCGCGACGAGGGTCCACGCCGCGGCCGGGTCGTAGCGCTCGGTGGCGCCATCGACCGGGAGCTCCACGAAGAGCGTCCATGCGTCGAGGCCGGACACCCGGTCGACGCCGAACAGCGCGTGGCGACCCCAGGCCAGCGCCCGGACGCTGGGGTCCACCTGGTCGGCCCGAAGGAACGCCAGACGCTTGCGGTCTTCGGCAAGCCCCATGGCCAGCACGGCGGCGTCCGGCTCGACGACCAGGCGGGCCGGGTCCGCGGGGCGGGCAACGCCGAGGGCGGCCAGGATCGCGTCCGCGTCCGCCTCGACCAGCGCAAGCGCCGCATACCGGTCGCTGGTGCCCGCGAGCACTGCCTGCACCTCGGCCAGCGAGGTCGAGTCGAGCGGCGATCGGAACTGCGTGACGGGCACCACGGCGACGCGCTCGACCGTTCCGGGGGCCGAGGCACCGGGCGCGGAGGCCGTCGGCGAGCCGGTCGGCGGGGCAGGCTCGACCGAATTGGCCGGATCCGTCGCCCCGGCAGCGCCGGTCGGCGACGCCGGGGCGTCCGAGCGGCCACTCACCGAGGTTCCCGGAGCCACCGCCGCGCCGCTTGGCGCCGGAACGCGCCCGG
>JACDAV010000288.1 GCA_013695255.1 Chloroflexota bacterium | reverse complement strand
TGGACGAGCCAGTCCATCTTCCAGCTGATCCGGAAGCCGGACGAGCGCTTCGCGGACCAGCTGCTGATGGGCGGTTTCGTGGGGGCGCAGATCGCGCTGGGGCTCGGCGTCGCGCTGATCGTCTTCTTCGCCGGCCTCGCCTACTGGGGCGAGCGGTTCCGGAACATGCGCCGGACGACGATCATCTTCTACGGGATCCTCGGCGGCGCCGTGTCCGTCGCCGCGGCGATCCTGATCAACCACAGTGGCGGGCTGCCGGAGGCGAGCCGCCTGGGCGGCGGGGTGATCGCCGCGGCCGGGCTCTTCGTCCTGGCCGGTGCCACGCCAGCGGCGCTCGGTCTGCTGGCCGACGTGAGCGAGGCGTACCCATCCGATCGCGGGGCCATCATGGGCCTCTATTCGGTCTTCCTGGCGGTCGGGCAGATCACGGGCGGGTTCATCGGCGCCGAGGCGGCCAGCCGGGCGGGGATCGACGGCATCCTGATCGCGACGCTGGGGCTCCTCGCGATCGCCCTGCTGCCCCTGGCACGGCTGCGGTCATTCGAGCATGCCGTCGGTGTCGCGACGCCCGCCGAGGCCGCCTGATCCGGCCGGCCCGCGAGCCGTATCATCTGCCGCCACCGGGAGCAGCGGGCGCCACTGAGGAGCAGGCCCCATGAGCCGCGTCGCCATCGTCACCGATTCCGCCTCGGACATGCCGCCGGACGTGGCCGCCGCCGCCGGGATCGGCATCGTGCCGCTGGTGGTCACGTTCGGCTCTGAAACCTTCAAGGCGGGAACGGAGCTCACGACCGACGACTTCTGGCGCCGGATGACCGCGCCCGACGCGCCCTTTCCGACGACGGCCGCCTCGTCGCCGGGGGACTTCAAGGCGGCCTACGACAAGGCGTTCGCGGACGGCGCCGACTCGATCGTGTCGATCCACGTCGCCGGGACCCTGTCGGGGACGCTGAAGGCCGCGCAGATCGCGCGCGGCATGCTGCCCGACCGGGAGATCCACATCGTCGACTCCGGCAGCGCCTCGATGGGCGAGGGCCTGCTGGCCGAGCTGGCGATCGAGTCGGCCGACCTGGGCCACACGGCGGCGGAGGTCGCGCGGCTGCTGGAGGATCGGGCCCGCGACATCGACCTGTACGTCGCGCTCGACACGCTCGAATACCTGAAGAAGGGCGGCCGCATCAGCGGGGCGCGGGCGGCGATCGGCACGCTCCTGTCCGTCAAGCCGATCATCACCATCCGCGACGGCGTGGTCGAGACGGCCGACAAACCGAGGACGACCGGCAAGGCGCGCGTCCGGGTGATCGAGCTGCTCACCCAGCGCCCGCTCGAGCGCCTCGCCATCCTCTACACGCCACCGGCGGACGGCGAGGGGTTCCGTCGGGAGGTGCTCGAGCGGCTCGGCGGCTCGATCGATCCAGCCAGGGTCTCGATCCAGCCGGTCGGTGCGTCCGTTGGGCCGCATATCGGCCCCGGCTGCCTGGGGGGCGTGGTCCTCTACCAGCGCTGAGGGCCGATCGCACCGCTGCCGCGCGCTGACTGCCAGTCATCGATCCGAGCCGATACGGCGCCCGGGGCCCGTCCCCGCTGCCGCGCGCTGACTGCCGGTCAGCGGTCTGCGGTCACCGGGCGGAGACCGGCCGCGGATGGCGCATTCCGTTGACGGCCAGTCAGCGTTCGGCCGGACCAGGCCCGCCGCGCCCCCTGTCGCCGCCGCCCGGCCTCGCCGCCGCTCACGTGCCAAAGGTTGCGACTCGGTAACGGTAATGTTGCGGACCAGGACCACTGGGGACTCGGCCGGTGACCCAGCGGGCTATACTCGACGCCGATTGTGAACACGCGACGCCGGTCGCCGCTCCGCCGCGCCGCGTCCCGTGGGGCCGTCCGGGCGACGACCCGCAGCCGGCGGTCGCGAAGACCGCCCAACCGGAGGTCGCTTCCCCGATGACAACCGAGCAGGTCGCCGCCCACATCAACCCGTGGGAGGTGGCGCAGCGGCAGTTCGACCTCGCCGCCGACAAGCTCAACCTCGATCCCGGTCTCCGACGCGTCCTCCGGCAGCCCCGCCGCGAGCTGACCGTCCATTTCCCGGTCAAGATGGACGACGGCTCGGTCCAGGTCTTCACGGGCTACCGCGTCCAGCACAACCTCGGGCGCGGCCCCGCCAAGGGCGGCATCCGCTATCACCAGGACGTGACCCTCGACGAGGTCAAGGCGCTGGCCATGTGGATGACCTGGAAGTGCGCGGTCGTGGGCATCCCGTACGGCGGCGGCAAGGGCGGCGTCATCGTCGACCCGAAGAAGCTCTCGTCCAAGGAGGTCGAGGCCCTCACCCGCCGGTTCACCACCGAGATCGAGGTGCTCATCGGGCCCGAGCGGGACATCCCGGCCCCGGACGTGAACACCAATGCCCAGGTCATGGCCTGGATGATGGACACCTACTCGATGCACCAGGGCTACACGGTCCCGGGCGTGGTCACGGGCAAGCCGATCAGCCTCGGCGGCTCCGAGGGGCGGAACGAGGCGACCGCTCGAGGGACCGTGTTCTGCATCATCGATGCCGCCCGCGAGGTTTCCCTCGACCTCGCCTCCGCCACCGTCGCGATCCAGGGTTTCGGCAATGCCGGCTCGATCGCGGCCCGGCTGATCGCAGAGGAAGGCGCAACCGTCGTCGCCGTGTCCGACTCGACCGGCGGCATCCACAAGCCCGACGGGCTGGACATCTCGCGGGTCGTGGCCTGGAAGAAGGAGCACGGCACCGTCCAGGGCTTCCCGGGCGCGAAGGACATCACCAACGCCGAGATCCTCGAGGTCCGCTGCGACGTCCTGATCCCGGCAGCGCTAGAGAACCAGATCACCAGCCGCAACGCCGGGCGGATCCAGGCGCGGATCGTGGCGGAGGCCGCCAACGGACCCAGCACGCCCGAGGCCGACCTCGAGCTGTTCCGGCGCGGCGTGTTCATGATCCCGGACATTCTGTGCAATGCCGGCGGCGTCACGGTCAGCTACTTCGAGTGGGTCCAGGATCTGAATCGCGACCACTGGTCCGAGCAGGTCGTCAACGAGAAGCTGCGCGGGATCATGACCCGGGCATTCGCCGAGACGCTGGCGATCGCCAAGCGCGACCAGTGCGACATGCGGACGGCCGCCTACCTGCTCGCGGTCCAGCGGGTGGCCGATGCCACCGCGATGCGCGGCCTCTACCCCTAGCCGGCCGGGGGA
>JACDAV010000255.1 GCA_013695255.1 Chloroflexota bacterium | reverse complement strand
CGTAGTAGTAGGAATCGGGGTACGCCGGGTCCGGATACAGGGCGAGGAGGATCAGCCGGACGACAAGGGCGAGCCCGTACAGGAGCAGAAACGGTCGCACCGCGGTGCAGGGTATCACCGCGATTCGGCCACTCAGACCCGTGCCCACGGTCGGGCACCAGCCTCGACCCAGCCACAGGGCGACCGCCACCGGGCTCGCCGCCCGACGCGACGACTCTAGGATGCACGCGTGATGCACGGCGCCTCGACGCGCGACCGGCCTCGTCTGGCTCCGGACGGTCGGGTCCAATGAGGAAGTTGCTCCGCCTGGCCGTGTTTGCAGCGGCTGCGGTGGGCGGCCTCGCGGGGCTTGGCGTGCTGGCGATCCATCTCGGAAGCGATCCGCTGGCGGATGCGCGCGCCTACTACGACGCGGCATCCCGCCTCAATGCCGGCCAGCCCCTGTACCCCGTCTCCGGCGACATCGACCGAGCCGAGTTCTATCGGTACCCGCCCCTCCTGGCCATCGTCGTTCGGCCGTTCGCGATGCTTCCCTATCCCGTCTTCGCCGTGCTGTGGGAGGCCGCGATCGTTGCTGCCTTTGGCGCGACCCTCTGGCGGCTGGGGCTACGGCGACCTTCCACCTGGCTCCTGACCGGCATCCTGGCCTGGTCGATCACCTGGGCGATCTCGATCGGTCAGGCGCAGGTTCTCGTGACGTGGCTGGTTGCCACGGGCTCGCCACTCGGCATCGCGTTGGCCGGCCAGATGAAGCTCTTTCCGGGCCTCGTGGCTCTCTACTGGCTCGGACGCCGCGACTGGCCGGCACTCAGCCGCTTCGTCGCCTTCTCCCTCGCTCTCGTGGCCGTCCAGCTCGCGCTCGAACCGCGCGGGTCGATGGACTTCCTGGCGCTCACGAACCTGGATCAGGTCGGCCAGGTACGCAACTTCTCGCCCTACGCCGTCTCACCGGAGCTGTGGCTGGCGCTGGCGCTCGCCGGAATGCTCGCCACGCTTGCGCTGGCACGGACTCGGTGGGGATGGGCAGCCGCGGTGGCGTTCAGCACGCTGGTCACGCCGAGGCTCCTGCTCTACATGCTCGGCACGCTGCTGGCGGCGCTGCGACGACCCTCGGACGCCGGACGGCCGGAGCCGGCGGTGAGAGACCGCGCGCCCGATCGCCTGGCGGAGCGCTCGTGACCGGTGCGCCACCCGCGCTGCTCGATCTCCAGCTGGAGCAAACCGGCCGGGATCTGATCGGACCGGGTCGGGCGCCGGTAGGTGTAGTGGCCGTAGAAGCGGCCGGCGAGGCCAGCGACCCGAGTCGACCCGATCTCCGGCCCGGCGAACCGCAACTCCCAGAGTGACCCTCGAGCTGCAGGGGCTCTGCCTCGGCACGGTCGAGCAGGCCCATCAGGGCGCTCGCATCGCCTTGCCAGCCGCGGATGCCGAGCCCGATCGTGCTCCGCGAAGGCTCGTCCAGCTGCCCCACCAGCTGTTCCGCCAGTGCGAAGTCGCACGTGCAAGCGCCAGCTCGACGGCTCCCACTCCCGCCAGCCTCGAGGACGCGGCCGCCATGACCTCACCGGTCAGCGGCGCGAGACGTGGCGCAATGGGTCGATTTCCACCCCGCGCGGCAGGGACGCGACTTGACATGACCCCATGGGATCTAGACTGCGCCGGTGTCAACGTCCGTCACGCTGATCCTGCCCGCGTACAACGAGGCCGCCCGGCTGGGCCCGGCGCTCGACGAGCTGTTCGCCTGGCTGGATGGCGACGGCCGCTCGCTGGCCGGTCTGGCCGTCCTCGTCGTGGACGACGGGAGCTCCGATGGAACGGCCGATCTCGTCCGCGCCCGGCCCGAGGCCCGCTGCGGACCCGGAACACGGCCTCGCCTACGGGTTCTCACGGTGCCCCACCGCGGCAAGGGCTCCGCGGTGCGTGCCGGGATGCTGGCAGGGGAGGGCGACTACCTCGTCTTCACCGACGCGGACATGGCGACGCCGCCCGACGAGCTGCCGAAGCTGCTGAAGGCGCTCGACTCGGCGGACGTGGCGCTCGGCAGCCGCATCCAGCCGGATGGATCGGACATGCGCGCGAGCCAGCCGGCCCTCCGCAGGCTGCTCGGCCGGATGTTCCACCTGCTCGCGTCCGTGTGGGT
>JACDAV010000242.1 GCA_013695255.1 Chloroflexota bacterium | reverse complement strand
CGACGCGCGCGGCCCGCACGTTGGCGCGCACATCGTGGACCCGGACCATGTCCACGCCGGCGGCAACGCCGAGCGCGGTGGTGGCGATCGTCGCCTCCACGCGCTCGTCCGGCGGCAGGTCGAGGACGCGGCCGAGGGTCGACTTGCGCGACGTGCCCAGGAGGATCGGTCGATCGAGCACCGCGAGCGCCGCCAGATCGCGAAGGAGCGCGAGATTGTGCTCAGCTGTCTTCCCGAAGCCGAAGCCCGGGTCGACGAGGATCGCGTCCCGCGCCATGCCCGCGGCGACGGCCCGCTCCACGGCCCGCCGCAGATCTGCCACCACCTCGGCGATGAGGTCGCCGTAGCGGGCATCCTCGCGGTTGTGCATCAGCACGATCGGCACGCCTCGCGCCACGGCCAGGCGGACGAGCGCCGAATCCGGCCGCACGCCCCACACGTCGTTGATCAGGCCCGCGCCGGCATCCAGGGCGGCCGCCGCGACGACCGGCTTGGTCGTGTCGATGCTCAGCGGCACGTCCGGCAGGGCGGCGGCCAGGGCACGCACGACCGGCACGACGCGGCCCGCCTCCTCCGCCTCGCCGACCGGCTCGTGACCGGGCCGCGTCGACTCCCCGCCGACGTCGAGGATGTCGGCGCCGTCGGCGACCATGGTCCGGGCTCGCTCGACGGCGGCCGCGATCGGATCGCCCGGTGCCGCCAGCAGGCCGTCGCCGGAGAACGAGTCCGGGGTCACGTTGAGGATGCCCATCACGAACGTCCGCTCGCCCCACCGGAACGTGCGCGTGCCGATCCGGGTGGCGCCGAGGTTCCTCATCCGCCACCCTCCGGAACGGGATCGCGCAGGAGCGGGTCGTCGAACAGGCGGGCCCGCACCGCGCCGACGAGATAGAGCGATCCCGCGACGACGACCGCTCCCTCCGCCTGCTCCAGCGCGAGGTCGAGGGCGGTCATCGGGTCCCCTGAGACGAGGACCTGAGCCGGCACGTCCGTGGCTCGCCACAGGGCCGCAAGGTCCGCGGCCTCGAGGGCCCGGTTGGCGCCGACCCGTGTCGCGATCACCGTGGCGCCACGGAGCGCGGCCGATCGCGAGAGCGCAGCCACGATTCCGGCGACGTCCTTGTCCGCCATGGCGCCCATCACCAGGGTCACCGATCCGGGCGAGAGGTGGGGCCGCAGATCGTCGAGCGCCTGCGCCAGGGCGGCCGCGCCGGCCGGGTTGTGCGCTCCGTCGAGGAGCACGTCCCGGCCCCCCACGCCGAGCAGCTCCAGCCGGCCCGGCCACCGGGCGGCCGCGTAGCCGTCTCGCCGCTGCCGATCGTCCGTGGCCGCGATGCCGGCGGCCGCCAGCGCATCCATTGTCGCGTCCGCCACCGCCAGGTTGGCCGCCTGGTGGCGGCCGCGGAGGCCCACGATCACGTCACCGAGGCGGGGCAGCCGAGCCACGATCCCGTCGCGGTCGTGGCGCACCAGGGGAGCCGGTGCGGCGACGGTCAGCGGCGCACCGACTCGCCGTGCGCGGCCACGGATGACGCTCAGCGCCTCCCCGGTCGCCCCGGTCACCGCGAGGTCGCCGCGCTCGATGATCGCCGCCTTCTCGCGCGCGATCTGGCGGATCGTGGTCCCCAGCCGGTCCGTGTGGTCCAGGTCCACGTTCGTCACGACGGCCACCCCGCCGTCCCATGCGTGCGTCGCGTCGAGCCGTCCGCCCAGGCCCACCTCGACCAGGGCGACCTCGACGCCCTCGTCGGCGAACCAGCGGAAGAGCATCGCCGTCAGCAGCTCGAACTCCGTGGGCTCGCCATGGCGGCGCGCGACGCGATCGGCGAGGGGCAGCACGCGGGCGGCGAGCGCGGCGAAAGCGTCCGGTGCGATGGGCCGGCCATCGATCTGGAGGCGCTCCCGGTAGGTCACGAGGTGGGGCTTCGGGGTTTCACCGACGCGCAGCCCGGCGCCGCGCAGGACGCTCCCGCACAGGGCCAGGACACTGCCCTTGCCGTTCGTGCCGGCGACGAGCGCGCCACGCAGCTCGCGCTGCGGGTCACCGAGCTGCCGGAGCAGCGCCTGGGTGCGGCCGAGCCCCAGACGGACGCCGAACCGCCCTCGCTCGCCGAGCGCGCGCACCGCCTCCGCGTACGACAGCGTCGTGTCGCCCGTCACTCGCGCGTCAGCTCGTCCTCGTAGAACACGCACTGGTTGAACCGGGACGTCAGGCAGACGTCGTTCACGTAGCCCTGCTCGAGGTGGACGCCGCCGCGCAGCTGGCAGCGCGAGACGTTCTGGTCCTGGCGGATCAGCGCCTTGAGGAGGTGCGGCGCCTGGATCGGGATCGCCCCGCGCGTGCCCGTCATGTAGAAGTGGGGGCAGACGTTGCGCCGCAGGTTCGGGAGGCCGAACCGCGGCCGTCCCGGCGCGAACGGGCCGGTCGGTCGCGGCTGCACCGCGGGCTCCACGCCGGGCAGTGCCGGCGCCCCGGCGGCCGCGGACCGCTCCACGAGCGGCAATGGCGTGACACGGGTGATCGGCCCCAGCCCGAACGTGGGCCGACCGTTCTCGGTGCTCGGCCGGCAGGCTCTCGGGTGGCGTGACTGCATCCATCCCTCGATTGGGCGCGCGGCTCACCGGCGACGCGCAGACCGGGCCAGAGTACACCGCTCCACCCTGCCCCACACGAGTGTTCCGAGCGGTCGGTCACACGCGCGGCGCCGTCTGCCGCCGGATCCCGGCTGCGTGCGACAATGTGGCTCGATGCACGACCGCCGCGAAGGACGCCCCTCCCACGTCCGACCGCGCACCCCCTCGACCGGTCGTCCAGCCCCCGTCAAGGCCGCGCCGCGGCCGGCAGCGTCCGGTCGCGTGCCCACCTACCGCCGCGTCGAGCCGCCGAAGACGGAGCCCTTGATCTCGCGCGCCGTGCTGCTCCTCGCCATCGTGGCGCTGGCGGTCGCGGCGATGTTCACGATGAGCGGAACCGTGAGCAGAGCGGTGCTCGCCCTGACCAGAACGGTCGACGGGATGATCGACAGCATCTCCGCCACGCCCTCGCCGCGCCCCACGGTGGCCATCGTGGCCGACGCGCCGCTGATCCAGGCGCCGGAGGAGCCGTACACCGCGGACCCCTCGGTCGATCTGGTGGTGATCGTTCCGGCCGACGCGGTCGGCGATGCCCGGACCAAGGTGCGCGTCTACCGGACGTTGCCGGACGAGCGGCCGAAGGTCGTCCTCGACGTGCCCATCGGCGAGGTGCCGGAGCTCGTGGTCCCGGTCACGCTGGTCGACGGGCACAACCCGTTCAGCGCCACCCTCGTGGGACCGGGCGGCGAATCGGAACCCTCGCCGGTCGTGAACTGGGTCCTCGATCGGCTGGTGCCGAAGATCAAGATCTACGGCCCGCCGCCGGACGAGAAGATCAACCGGCAGGTGGCCACCGTCACCGGCAAGACCCAGAGCCGCGCCGCGCTGTCCGCGAAAAACGAGACGAACGGCGAGTCCGTAGCCGGCCGGGCGAAGGCGGACGGCACGTTCGAGATCCTCGTGCCGATCGTCGAGGGCCCCAACCGGATCGCGCTCACCTCCACGGACCCGGCCGGCAACAAGGGCGAGACGACGCTCGACGTGCTGGGCGGCGAAGGCAAGCTGACCGCCGAGCTGTCCGTCGAGCCGGATGAGCTCAGCATGGGCGATCTGCCAGCCGAGCTCAGGCTGCGGGTCGTGGTCAAGGACCCGGACGAGCGGCCGCTCGAGAACGCCGACGTCACGTTCAGCATCCAGGTGCCGGGGATCCCGGCCGTCCAGGCCCAGACGGTCACCGACGCCAAAGGTGAGGCGGTCTACAGCGCGACCGTCCCCGAAGGTGCGACGGTCGGCGGCGGCCTCGCGACCGTCCTCATCCAGAGCGCCGAGTTCGGCGAGGTCAAAGGCAGCGCGCCGGTGACGATCGCCGAGTAGCGCCCTTGCCCCGCCCCGCGGCTGGGCGCCGCGGCTTGGCGCCGGCACCGGCCGGGGCCTCAGGCGGGGGGCGGCGGGCAGGTCCCGAAGGGGTAGGACGCCGGGTCATAGACGAGCAGGTCGACCGGCGAGCCCACCGTCTGGCGGACACCCGGCGCGGGGTTCTGCGCGACCACCAGCGGCTCGTTCTCATCGGTCCAGGTGTAGCCCGGGGGCTCGCCGGTGACGACGCCGACCGTGAAGCCATCGGCCTCGATCGCCGAGCGCGCCTGGGCGAGGCTGACGCACCGGTAGTCGCCGACGTTGGCCTGGCCCGGCGTGGGGGTGGGCGCCGGCGTGGGTGTCGGCGTCGGTGCCGGCGTGGGGGTTGGAATGGGCGTCGGGGTGGGCTCCGGGG
>JACDAV010000225.1 GCA_013695255.1 Chloroflexota bacterium | reverse complement strand
CCGCCGTGGCGGCCGTGCTCATCGCCGCGGTCGCCGCCACGGCGCTGCTGATCGGCGGCCAGGCGCAGGCGGAGGCCGCTCGCCAGGCCGCGCAGCTCGATCGCCGAGCGACCCAGGTCGCGGCCCTCGAACGCGTTGCCGGCGAGAGCCTCCGGATCGGCGCCGCGCCGGACGCCCGACGCGTCGAGCTGGTGCCGATGGACGGCAGCCAGGCTGCGGGCACGGTGCTGTTCTCGCCCGGTTCGCGCGACCTCGTCGTCGTGAGTACCGGCCTGACCGAACCGGGCAGCGGCCGCGAGCTCCGGTGCTGGGTCGAGGTGGATGGTCAGCGCCGGCCGGTTGGGCGGATGTTCTTCGCCGACCGGCTCGCGTTCTGGGTCGGGCGGGTGGACGCACTGGCCGGCCTGCCGGACGGGGCACGCTTCGGGATCACGCTCGTCGATGCCGGCGGGCCGTCGCTGAATGGGCCCCCGACGCTGGCCGGCGAGTTGTAGGATTCGGGGCGATGGCGGTCCTCGCCCCACCCGATCCGCGGCTGACGGAGCCCGGGACACCGGGCGAGGTGGACGACCCCTCGGACGCGACCTTCCCGCTCCTCGACGAGGCGCCCGCGCCGTGGGCCGCGCGCGGTCGGTCCGGCAACCCGGTGCCCGAGGCGGCGGTCAGCGCGATGTTCGACGAGATCGCGCCGATCTACGACCGCCTCAACACGCTCATGACGCTGGGCGCGGACGCGGGCTGGCGGCGGGCAGCCGTCGCGGCGGCACGGCTCCATGCCGGTGACACCGCGGTCGACGTTGCGTGTGGCACCGGCAAGCTCTCGGCCGCCCTCGCCGAGCGCGTCGGACCGTTCGGGCGGGTCCTGGCGGTCGACGCCTCGCGCGGGATGATCGACCGGGGCAGGGCGGTCTTTCCGGACCTCGTCCAGCTCGAGTTCCGCCAGGCCAACGCGCTTCGCCTCCCAGCGCCGGACGGGGAGTTCGACGCAGCCACGATCGCCTTCGGTCTGCGCAACCTGGCCGACTTCGACGCCGGCTTCCGCGAGCTGTGCCGCGTCGTCAGGCCCGGCGGCCGCGTGGTCTGCCTCGAGCTCAGCGTTCCGAGGCCACGGGCGTGGGGCCACCTCTTCCAGGTCACCTTCCGCCGGCTGGTCCCGTGGGCCGGGCGTATTGCCGCCGGCTCGCGCGCCTACGGTTACCTGCCGGCATCGCTCGACGGCTTCCCGGACCCGGACGCGCTGGCCGTGCGCATGAGGGCGGCGGGCCTGCAGCGCGTGACCATCCGCCGACTCGGGCTCGGCGCCGTCGCACTCCACGTGGGGACCGTTCCCGAGGGCTGACGGAAGCGTGCGCCCTAGCGGAGCGGGTCCGCCGCATCGTCCGTCGGGTCCTCGTCTGGCGGCGAGCTCGCCAGGTAATCGCGATGGAGCTGGAGCACCCGCTCGGCGATCTCCGGATCGAGCGGCACGCCGTCCGCCCGCAGCGTGGACGCGATCCAGGCGGCCTCGAGCGGAACCTCCTCGGCCGCGATATCGGACTCGCGCCGGCTGGCGTCGGCGAGCACCAGGTAGACGAGGCCGGCGCCGATGACGAGGCCGAGGATGAGCAGCCACCAGTTGAACTCGGCGTTCACCGGCTGCTGCGGGGCGTGACCGGTCGCGGGGGTCGGAGAAGGGGAGACGGCATGCGGCGGCCAGTATAGGGAGCGCCGGGGAGGCGACCCTCCGCCTGGAGTCGCGCCCCCGCGAGGCGGCATCCGCCGGACCGCTCCGCGGGCGCCGCTACACTCGGGGAGTGTTCGATCTCACCCCCGAGCCGATCGCCTTCCGGATCGGTCCGCTCCCGGTGCACTGGTACGGGATCGCCTATGCGGTCGGGCTGGCCGCCGCCTTCGCGCTCCTGACGTGGCTGGCCAAGCGGTCCGGCCGCAACCACGAGGTGCTCGGGAACGCATTTCTCGTTGTAGCCATCGCCGCCCTGATCGGCGGCCGGGCGTACCACGTCATCGACCAGTGGGAGCTGTACCGCGGCAACCTCGCCGCGATCGTCCTGCCGCCGTACTCCGGTCTCGGCGTCTACGGCGGGATCGCCACCGGCGCCCTGGCGGCGTGGGTCTACGCGCGGCTCGTCCGGGAGCCGTTCTGGCCGTGGGCGGACATCGTGGCGCCGGGGCTGTTCCTGATGCAGGCGATCGGGCGGCTCGGTAACTTCTTCAACCAGGAGCTGTACGGGTCGCCGACGACATTGCCGTGGGGCATCCCGATCGACTGCGAGCATCGCATTCCGGCCTTCCCGTGCGCGACCTTCCCGCTCGATGCCACCCGGTTCCATCCGCTCTTCGCCTACGAGTCGCTGTCCGGGCTGCTCGGCGCGGCGTTCCTCGTCTACCTCTTCGTGCGCCACCGCCATCGGCTGGCGGCCGGGAGCCTCCTGTTCGTCTTCTTCATCTGGTACGGCGTCGTGCGCTTCGTGCTCGAGAACTTCCGGTTCAACAACTGGCTCGTCTTCGGCGTGCCGACCGCCCAGATCGTCTCCGTGGCCTTCATCCTCGTCGGGGTGGCGGGTCTGATCTGGCGCAACCGGCGCCCGGGGGATGACATGGACGCGGCGGTGACCGACGGATCGCCCGACGAGGAGGCGGCCGATCACCCGCCCCGGGCGGCCGACGCCGGACCGGCGGGATCGACGCCCGCGTGACGTGACCGGCGAGCGGTCAGCGGTGCCTGGGCCGGAGC